>JAHFOZ010000091.1 GCA_023261405.1 Planctomycetota bacterium | reverse complement strand
TTCGGGCAATTCGGGCTTGACGCGGCCCGGGGGCACCCCTATAATCCCACGCTCCATGGCACATAAGAAAGGGCAGGGAACCTCCCGCAACGGGCGAGACTCCAAGGCCCAGCGGCTGGGCGTCAAGGTCTACGACGGCCAGGCGATCCGCGCGGGCGGGATCATCCTGCGTCAGCGCGGCGCCGTGTGGGTCGAGCGGTTCAACGTCGGCCGCGGCCGTGATTTCACGCTCTTCTCGCTGATCAACGGCAAGGTGAAGTTCGAGTCCGGGAACCGCATCAGCGTCTACCCCGTCGAAGTGAAGAAGGCGGACGCCCCCAAGGTTCCCGCGAAGGTTTGACTGCGGTAGCTCGGCGGGAGAAACGATGAGCCTCGTCCAGGCGCACCGGGAGACCCCGCCGAGGCTTTCCCTCCTGCTTACCGGGGGGGCCCTCTAACCAGGGTTCCCCGGACCGGCCCGCACCCGCAGTCCCGCGAGAGGAAAGCCATGCGCCGTATCGTCATCTTTGACACCACGCTCCGCGACGGAGAGCAGTCCCCCGGGTTCTCCATGAATGTCTCGGAGAAGGTCACCCTCGCCGAGCAGCTCGCCCGCCTCGGCGTCGACGTGATCGAGGCGGGATTCCCCGTCGCCTCCAACGCCGACTTCGAGGCCGTGCGCGAGGTCGCCCGCGTCGTCAGCGGGAAGGCCGTCGTGGCCGCCCTCTGCCGCACGAAGATCCAGGACATCGACCGGGCCGGCGAGGCGCTCAAGGGCACCGCGCGCGCCCGCATCCACACCTTCATCGCCACGAGCGAGCTCCACCTCCAGCACAAGCTCAAGATGAGCCGCGACGAGGTGATCCAGGCCGCCGTGGCCGCCGTAAAGCACGCCCGGAAGTACACCGACGACGTCGAGTTCTCCGCCGAGGATGCCACCCGCAGCGACCGCGAGTACCTCTGCCGGGTCGTCGAGGCGGTCATCGCCGCGGGGGCGAGGACCGTGAACCTGCCGGACACCGTGGGGAACACGGTGCCCTGGGAGTATTCCGCCCTGATGAAGGAGATCCTCACTCGCGTCTCCTCCGCCGCGGGGATCACCCTCTCCGTCCACTGCCACAACGACCTGGGCCTCGCCGTGGCCAACTCGCTCGAGGCCGTCCGCGCGGGCGCCGGCCAGGTTGAGTGCACCATCAACGGGATCGGCGAGCGCGCCGGCAACGCCGCGCTCGAGGAGATCGTGATGGCCGTGAAGCACCGCGCCGCCGAGTTCGGCGTGGAGACCTCCGTGAAGACGGAGGAGATCATCCCCACATCCTCGCTCCTCGTCGAGATCACCGGCATCCCGGTCCAGCCCAACAAGGCGGTCGTCGGCAAGAACGCCTTCGCCCACGAGGCCGGCATCCACCAGCACGGCGTGATCGCCAAGGCGGAGACCTACGAGATCCTCCGGCCCGAGTCCGTCGGCGCGCGCGGGACACGGCTCCACCTCGGGAAGCACTCCGGCCGTCACGCCTTCCGTCGCAAGCTCGTCGAGATGGGCGTGGACCTGGACGAGGAGAGCTTCGAGAAGTCCTTCGAGCGCTTCAAGGACCTCGCCGACCGCTTGAAGAACGTCTCCGACGAGGACCTCCGCTCCATCGTGGGCGCCGGCGCCGCCGCGGCGGCCGCGGGCCCGTTCATCCTCGAGCATCTCCAGTTCACGAGCGGCACCGACATCGTCTCCCACGCCACCGTCACGATGAAGGTCCGCGAGGAGACCGTGGTCCGCTCCGCGTGGGCCTACGGCCCCGTGGAGGCCGCCTGCAAGGCCATCGACCAGGCCTGCGGCATGACCGCGCGGCTGCTGGACTACTCGGTCCGCGCGACGTCCGCGGGCAAGGATGCCATGGGCGAGGTGCGCGTGACGGTGGAGTTCGAGACCCGGAAGGCCGACGCCTGGGCCTCCAGCGTCAACATCATCGAGGCGAGCGCGCGCGCCTACACGATGGCGCTCAACCGGCTCTCCACCCCGGCCTCCGCCGCCTCCCGCGCGGCGAACTAGAGCCAGGCTTGTAGGGTGTCGCCCGCAGCCTGTAGCTCGCGGCTCTACGAGCTCTGAGCTACAGGCTACAAGCTTCTATTTCGCTTTCTCCGCCTCCTCCAGCGCCTTGCGGACCTGGTCCCTCATCGGCCAGTCAGCGGGCGCGAGCTCGAGGGACTTGCGGAGATCGGGGACCGCGGCCTTGTAGTCCTTCAGGCGGTGGCGAAGGAGGCCCCGCTCGGCCCGCGACTCGGGCAGGTCCGGGGCGAGCTCGATGGCTTTCCCGTAGTCGTCCAGCGCCCCCGCGAACTCGCCCTTCTCGCACCGTATCGCCGCTCGGGCCCCGAAGAGGCCGGGAAAGCGGGCCCCCAGGTCGGCCGCGCGCGTGAGGTCGGCGAGCGCGCCCTCCGGGTCGTTCGTCGCGTGCTTCAAGAGGCCCCTGTTCGCCAGCGCGAGTGGGTGTTTCGGATCGAGCTCGAGCGCGCGGTCGAAGTCGCGGCGCGCCTCCCGGTGCTCGTCGCGCATCAGGTGGGCCGCCCCCCGGCAGGCGACGGCATCGGCGTTCGCGGGCGCCAGCTCCACGGCCCGGCGCACGTCCTCCAGGGCCGCATCCAGTTCCCCGAGGAGCAGTCGGGCCGAACTCCGGTTGATCCACGCGAGGACCTCGCCCGGCCGGATCTCGCTGGCTTTCTTCGCGTCCTCGAGTGCCTCCGCCCCCCGGCCGAGCTGGATGAGCGCCCCGGCACGGTTGATGTACGCCTTCGCGGCCCCCGGGTCCAGCTCGATCGCCTTCGTGGCGTCGATCAGGGCGCCGGCGGAGTCTCCCCTGAAGATCCGGGCCCCGGCGCGGTTGGCATAGGAGATGCCGGTCGTCGGATCGAGGCGGATGGACTCCTCCGCATCCTTGAAGGCGCCCTCGTAGTCCTTTCTCTGGAGCCGTGCGCCCGCCCGGTTGGTGAAGGCGATCGCGAGACCGGCGTCGAGCGTGATCGCGCGGTCGCTGTCCGCGATCGCGCCGTCCAGGTCCCCCAGCTCGAGCTTGGCGCCGCCGCGGTTGGCGAGCGCCACGGGGAAATCCGGGGCGCGGGCCAGGGCCTCTTCGGTGTCCTTGAGGGCCCCGGAGAAATCGCCCCGGAGGAGCCGCGCCCCCGCCGCGTTGCTCCAGGCCAAGGCGGACGTGGGGTCGATACTTCGGGCCCGGTCGAGGTCGCGGAGCGCCTCGTCCAGCCGGCGGAGGTGCATGAGGGCGACTCCGCGGTTGTTGGCCGCCACGAAAAGGTCCGGGTCGATCCGCAGGGCGGTCGTGAAGTCCTCCGCCGCCTTCTCGTACTGGCGGAGGGTGAGGCGGCGGGTGCCGCGGTCGACGTACCCGAGCTGCCAGTGGGGGGCGATGCGGAGGGTCTCCTCCATCCAGCGATCCTCCTCCTCTTCCGGTCCCAGCGCGCCCAGCCAGCGGGCGAACTCCTCGGAGGGGGACTCGGCGTGCGCCTCCCGGAGCATCCGCAGGGCCTCCTCTTTCTTGCCGTCGACGAAGCGCGCCATGAGGGCGCGGCCGAGGACGGCCTGGACCGCGTCGAGGCGCGTGGGCGCCAGACCCCACCGTTCGATCGAGAGCGCCTCGGGGGCGGCGGCCGCGAAATCGGCCTGCGCCTGCGTGATCAGGGGGGCGATCGCCTGGCGGTTCGCCTTCGTGCCCCGGGAGTCGGAGACCGAGTCGGCGATGCGGTAACGCTCCAGCTTCGCGTGGCCGGCGAGCGCCCGCGCGGGCGCGAAGCCCGGCTCGGCGCGCAGCGCCTCCGCAAGGTCCCTCTCCGCGGCGTCGATGCGTCCGAGGTAGAGGAGCCCGCGGGCGCGGATGTAGAGCGCCTGCGGGTGGCCGGGATGGAGCCTCACGAACTCCGAGACGCCGGCCACGGCCTTCTCGAGCGCGGCGCGGATCTCCTCGGGCTCGCGGAACGGCTGGCGGACCCACTCGCGGACCACCGCGATCTCGGACCACAGGTGGCCGAGTTCCTTGAGCTCCTTCTCGGAGCGGAAGCGGGTCTCTCGCTCCTCGGCGGTGAGCGCCCTCTGGCGCAGGAGGGTGGGCACGAGGATCCCGACCGCGGCGAGGCCGAGCGCCGCGACGGTCACGACGCCCTTCCTTCGGGTGAGGAACTTGCGGAGCTTGTACGCCGCGGAAGGCGGATGGGCGTGAATCGCTTCGCCCGCGAGCCAGCGGGTGAGGTCCTCGGCCAGCTCGAGGGCCGAGCCGTAGCGGCGCCCCGGGTCCTTCTCCAGGCATTTCATGACGAGGGTCTCGAGGTCCGCGTCGGCCGTCGCGGAGCGCTTCCGGAGGGGAGGCGGCTCGTCCTCCACGACCTTCTTGAGGAGCGCGTAGACGTCGTCCGCCTGGAAGGGCGGGCGGTCGGCGAGGAGGTCGTAGAGCGTGGCCCCGAGGGACCAGACGTCGCTCCGCGGGCCGACCTGCGCGGAGTCGCCGCGCGCCTGCTCGGGGGCCATGTAGGCCGGCGTGCCGAGGATGGCGCCGCTGACGGAGACGGAGGAGCCCACGGCGGTGGACTTGGCAAGCCCGAAGTCCATGACGTAGACGCGGGACTCCTCGACCATGATGTTGTGCGGCTTGAGGTCCCGGTGGACGACGCCCTGCGTGTGGGCGTGGTGGACGGCAAGCGCGGCGTCGCGGACGAGCCGGGCGAGGAGGCGCACGTCGTTGCGCGGGACGACGGCGAGGGTCCGGCCGCGGACGAACTGCATCGCGAGGAAGGGCTTCCCGCCCCACTGGCCCACTTCGTGGACCGGGGCGATGTTGGGGTGGTTGAGGCCCGCGGCGGTCTGGGCCTCGCGCTGGAAGCGCAGCGTCTCCTGAGGGTCGTCGTGCTTGAGGAACTTGAGCGCGACCCAGCGGCCGAGCTCGCGGTCCCAGCCCTTCCACACCTCGCCCATTCCGCCGGCGCCGAGGCGGGAGACCTTGACGTATTTGCCCTGCACGTTGGCCGGGTCGGCGGCGGCGGGCTCCGCTTCCGCAGGGAGGCCCGCGGGGCCGGGACCCCGGAAGGACGTCGCGGGGGTGTCCCCGAGGCGGCGCGTGGACTCAAGGCGCTCGGCGGAGAGGTAGCCCTTGCGGGCCAGCAGCTCGCCCAGGCGGGGGAGGGGGCTCACGCCCGCCTCGACGAGCCGCGCGAGGACGGAGAGGCACTCGTCCACCTGCTCGCGCCGGCAGAGTCCCTGCGCCACGGCGAGCTCGCCGAACTGGAGGTCCTCGGGCGGGATGGAGGCGTGCGCCATGCTGGAAGGAGTATATCCCGGCAGGAGCCGTCCCCGGCGCTTGAGGACGCGCGTCCGGCTGGAGGCAAATCATAAATTATGAAGTGACGCTTGTGTTTCGTCCGACCGGTGCTATAATCCCCGCGGTTAGAGAGAGGGGGCATGCCGGTTGGGCCGCCCTCCCATGAAGAAGAAGCATCGAGCCGCCCAGAGAGCATCTGCGGGCGAGGAGGGGGGACCCATGGGCGAGGCCGCGCCAAAGAAGCAGGACGACAAGCCCCGGCTCAAGGAAGTGAAGGACCCGCCTCCGCGCCTCGTGAAGGGCGGCGCTTCGGCGGGGCAGGGCGCCGTGGTGCATCGCGTCACCGCCGAGGAACTGGCCAAGAAGCAGCGCGAGATCTCGGTCTCCGAGTTCTTCGCCAAGAACCGCCACCTCCTGGGCTTCGACAGCCCCCGCAAGGCCCTCCTCACGGCCGTGAAGGAGGCCGTGGACAACTCGCTCGACGCCTGCGAGGAGGCCCGCATCCTCCCCGAGATCGAGGTGAAGATCGAGGTCGCCAACGGGAACGGCGCGAAGGCGGCCGAGCCCCCCAAGCCCGAGGCGAAGGCCCCGGCCGCGGGCGCACCCCCCGAGACCCCGAAGATCCCCTCCGTCGCCCAGGCGGAACGCTTCATCGTCACCGTCACCGACAACGGGCCCGGCATCGTGCCGGAACAGATCGCCCGGATCTTCGCCAAGCTGCTCTACGGCTCCAAGTTCCACCGTCTCCGGATGAGCCGCGGCCAGCAGGGGATCGGCATCTCCGCCGCCGGCCTCTACGGCCAGCTCACCACCGGGAAGCCCGTCAAGGTCATCTCCCGGACCAGCGAGAAGAAGCCCGCCCGCTACGTCGAGATCGTGATCGACACCGCCAAAAACGAGCCCCGCACGCTCGCGAACCGCGAGGTCGAGTGGGACCGGCCGCACGGGACGCGGGTTTCGATCGAGCTCGAGGGGCGCTACCAGAAGGGGCGGACGTCCGTCGACGAGTTCCTCGAGCAGACCTCCGTGGCCAACCCGCACGCGCGGATCGTCTACGTGAACCCCGAGGGCCAGCAGGTGGTCTTCGAGCGCATGGTGGGCGAGCTGCCCGCCGCGCCGCGCGAGATCAAGCCCCACCCCTACGGCATCGAATTCGGCGTCCTGCTGAAGATGATGCAGGACACGAAGAGCCACTGGGTGGGCGGCTTCCTCTCCAGCGACTTCTCCCGCGTCTCCTCGAAGACCGCGTCGGAGATCTGCCGGAAGGCGGGAATCGAGCCCAAGATGCTGGTCCGGAAGGTCCACGGGGACGTCGCCGAGCGCCTCTTCAAGGCGATCCAGCAGACGCCGATCATGAATCCGCCCACCGACTGCCTCTCCCCCATCGGCGAGAAGGCGATCCTGGCGGGACTCTACAAGCAGATCAAGGGCGATTTCTACACTGCCGTCAGCCGCAGGCCCTCGGTCTACCGCGGGAACCCCTTCGCCATCGAAGTGGGCCTCGCGTTCGGCACCGGACAGGCGGGGCTGCAGCAGAGCATGGTCGAGAAGGAGGAGGCGGTCCCCGTGGCCGAGGGCGAGCGGGAGGAGCGGGAGGGCGAGGTCCAGCTCGCCCGCATCATGCGCTTCGCCAACCGCGTGCCGCTCCTCTACCAGCCCGGCGCCTGCGCGGTGACGAAGGCGATCCTCGAGACCTCGTGGCGTAACTACGGGCTCACCCAGTCCCGCGGCGCGCTCCCGCAGGGGCCGCTCGTCATCTTCATCCACATGGCCTCCGTCTGGGTGCCGTTCACCAGCGAGTCCAAGGAGGCGATCGCCGACTACGACGAGATCCGCAAGGAGATCCGCCTCGCGCTCAACGAGGCCGGCCGCCGGCTCAGCTCCTTCGTCCGCCGCCGCGACCGCGCCGCCCTCGAGATGAAGCGCCGCGACGTCTTCGAGGCCTACATCGAGGAGGTGGCCGACGCCTGCAAGCGCCTGAAGAAGGGCAAGCTCGACGACGAGAAGCTCAAGAAGCAGCTCACGTCCATCGCCAAGTCGATCACGGGTGGGGCGAAGACCGACGAGATCCTCGGGAAGAACAAGAAAGTGGAGGAGCCCGCCCCGGAGTCCACCATCATCGTGACACCGGAGGGCGTGCAGGGGGCCGTCCCCGAGGCTCCCTCCCCCGCGCCGGCCGCCGAGCCCGCGAAAGTCGAGGAGAAGATGCCCGTCAACGTGTCGAAGGCCCCCTCGAAAAAGGAGAAGCCTCATGGCAAGAGAAAGCGTTGAAGAACGCCTCGTCGGCCTGGCCGACGTCGTGATCGAGGCCGCGAAGAAGAAGAAGGACCCGGCCTTCGACATTCCGGTCCGCGCCCTCTCGAACGTCGCGTTCAACGAAAAGCGCCGCATCATCGAGATGAAGGACGCGACCACCGAGCGCAGCTTCTTCAACCTGGGCATGGCCAAGAAGTTCATGCAGACCATGCTCGTGGCCGACGCCCTCGCGGAGCTCCAGCGCGCCGAGTGCACGACCTCGCTCCGTGAGATCTACTACCGCACGAAGCACACGCTCCGGGATTCCAGCGAGAACACCTTCGACGACCAGGCCGAGAGCGACCCCGTGATCGAGGACCTCGAGGTGACTCTCGAGGCCCTCCGCGAGGAACTCCACGTCTCGGCCGAAGGGCGCGGGAGCATCGTGGGCAACATCACCCTCGTTGACGACGGCGACCCGATCGACTGCAGCAAGGCCGGCAAGAGCGGCCACACGGTGCCCTCGATCGTGGAGGAGCCCGGGATCCGGATCAAGAAGTGCAGCGCGGACTTCGTGCTCCTGATCGAGAAGTCGACGCAGTTCAACCGCCTCTCGGAGGACAAATTCTGGAAGCGGCACAACTGCATCCTCCTGACGGGGAACGGCCAGCCCCCCCGCGGCGTGCGGCGGCTCTGCCGGCGAATCCACGACGAGTGGAAGAAGCCGGTCCTGGTGCTCGTCGACAACGACCCCTGGGGCTATTACATCTACTCGGTCGTGAAGCAGGGCTCGATCAACCTGGCCTTCGAGAGCGAGCGGATGGCCATCCCGGACGCGAAGTTCATCGGCCTCTCGAGCTTCGACCCCGAGAAGCACAAGATGCCCCGCAACCTGGGCATCAAGCTCAAGGACAACGACATCACCCGCGCCAAGGAGCTCCTCGCCTATCCCTGGTTCCAGAAAAAGGAGTGGCAGAAGGAGATCAAGCACATGCTCGCGAGCGGACTCAAGTACGAGCTGGACGCCCTCGCCAACAAGGACTTCCGCTACCTGACCACGGGCTATCTGCCCAGGAAACTCAAGGACAAGGACTGGCTGGACTAAGAACCTCCAGGGACCGGACCTGCGCGGATTTCGCAACGGCGTCGCGCGGTTTTCGGTTGAACGTTCGGCCCCCGACCACGTCTAAGATATGTATTCTTTCGGGGTGACGCGGGCGTGCCGAAGCTCAACGCGGTCCTGATGGTCCTCCTCGCGGCGGCCACCATCGCCATCGCGGGGTTCCTCGCGTTCGAGGGGTCCGGCCCCACCGCGGCGGCCGAGACCGCCCGGATGGAGAATCTCCTCCGGAAATTCTCCGACCACGACCCCGACCTTCACCGCGAGGCCGAGGCCGAGTTGCGCGCCCTGGGCCCCCGCGCGGCGGGCGTCCTCCGCGAGGCGTCGCGGTCTTCCGACCCGACCCTCGCCTCCCGAGCGGCGAAGCTGCTCCGCGACCTGGAGCCCCCCGTCGCGGCGGCCGTGAAGGTCGAGCGGCTCCCGGGTCCTCCGGCCCCCGCGCCGGACGGGCCGCTCCAGTTCCGGATCGAGTGCCCCGAGACGGAGCTTCGGGACGGCGAGCCCACCCGGCTCTACGTGCGATTCGTCAACCAGGGCCTGGAGCCCGTGATTCTCTCCAGGGGCCTCGGGGCCCGGTATTCGACCTTCGCGCACTTCGAAGTCACCGACCCCACGGGACACGTCTTCCGGCTGCCGACCGAATCCGACCCCGGCGCCGTCCGCGGAATCGATCTTGTGAAGATTCTGGCGGGGAAGACCCTGGACCTCTACGCCGGACGCGAAGACGGCCGTACCGCCATTCTCATCTCCGGCGGACAGCCCGGCGCCTACCGCGTGCGCTTCGTGTGGGACGCCCGGGAGGGGAGCGTATACCGGAAGTCCTGCGACCCCTTCTGTGCCGGGCCTCCGCTTCCGGCCCAGTTCCACTCCTCCAACGAGATCATCCTGCACCTCACGGACTGAGCGGGGTATACTTCCCGGCGTGAAGATCCTCGCCTGGAACGTCAACGGGCTCCGCTCAATTCACGGCAAGGGATTCCTGCCCTGGCTCCTCGGGGAAAAGCCGGACGTGCTCTGCCTCCAGGAGATCAAGGCGCGGCCCGACCAGCTCGACCCGGCGCTGCTGGAGGTGAAGGGTTACGAGGCCGTCTTCAATCCGGCCCAGCGGCCCGGCTACTCGGGCACCGCGATCTACACGCGCACCCGGCCCGACGAGGTCTGGACGGGCATCGGCGCGCCGAAGTTCGACGTCGAGGGGCGCGTGCTCGGCGTCCGCTTCGGGACGCTGAACGTCGTCTCGGCCTACTTCCCGAACTCCCAGGAGGCCGGCGCCCGGCTCGACTACAAGGTCGAGTTCTGCCGCACGATCACCCGCCACCTGAAGTCGCGGGTCGGGAAGGGCCAGGATTTCGTCCTCACCGGGGACTACAACATCGCCCACGAGGAGATCGACCTGGCGCGGCCCGACGACAACCACGAGAGCCCCGGCTTCTTCCCCGAGGAGCGGGAGGCCATGACCCGTTTCCTCGCCGCGGGATTCCACGACGTGTTCCGGGAGCTGCATCCGGGGAAGACCGGGGCGTACACGTGGTGGTCCTACCGGACGGACGCGCGCGCGCGCAACGTGGGCTGGCGCATCGACTACACGAACGTCAACGCCCGCCTCCGCGACCGCGTGAAGCGCGCGTGGATCCTGCCCGAGGTCCGCGGTTCCGACCACTGCCCCGTGGGCCTCGAGCTCGAGTAGGGAGGGAGCGGCTGACGGATCACGCCCGCTTCCAGAACCGGGACGCCAGGGCGAGGAGGCCCGCGGCGACTCCCAGGATCGGCACGATGAGGATGAACGAGAAGTACGTCAGCATGTAGAGCAGGCAGAAGAGGAGCGAGAGGTTCCGGGGGATGCCCTCCGGGTAGGTGAGCGAGAGGACGCTCGTGAACTCGCGCAGCCCGCAGATCGAGAGAACGGCGTGGGCCAGCGCGAGCCCCGTCGCCCGGACGAGAAACCCCGCCGGGGAGAACAGCGGCGCCTTGAGCCACGCCTTGAGGCGATTCTTCATGGCCCGTTCCTGCGTTTGACTTCGGCCCAAAGGGGGCCGAGCACCGTCGCGTAGAGAAGCGCCGCATCCCCCACCTGGTTGCTCGCGTGGTAGCGGAGCCGCCCGTCTTTCCGCGCCGGGAAGGCCGCCATCTCCAGCGAGGTGAGCAGGCCGGAGAGGAAATCGGAGTCCCCGAACGCCGCCGCACCCATGAGCGCCAGCCCGCTGGCCGCGGGGCTCGCGTCGATGACCGGGATGACGAGGCCCGAGTCGATGTCCACCCGCCCGCGCGCCGAGACCGGCCATTCGCGGCTGACATCGAAGCCGCAAATGCGGCGCCGGAGCTCGGCCCTCGCCCGGTCGTACTGCTCCCTCGCGAACGGCTCGTCCACGAGCTGGAGCGCGTGGGCCGCCATCCAGACCGTCGATCCCTCGGGACCGGCGAGGACCGACCCGGGCATCGTGTATTCGGAGGAGAGGATTCCGGTCTTCCGATGGATCAGCTTTCCTCTCGCGCACGCGACCCAGGCGCGGCAGAGCTCCCGGTGGTCGCTCCCGTCGAGCGCGTCGGCCATCCTCAAGGCCGCGAGTGCATTCGCGTTGTCGAAGGTCCAGCATTCGTCGGGGTAGCTCTCCGCCGAAAGGATGGGCCCGGCCTTCATCCCCTCGACCATGAACCCGACCCGCTCGGTGAGCGCTCCCTTCCACGCCTGCTTCTCCTCCACGATCCGCCGGGCCGCCAGCATGAGTGCGATTTCGCTGTCCACGAACTGCGACCTCGCGGGCTGCCGCCGGTAGGGACGCGCCTTCGCGTAGCCCATCAAGAAGTGGGTGAAGCCGCGCTCGGCCTCGAGGCGGAGCGTCTCCTCGAGGATCCGGTCGATCACCGTGAGGGACTCCGTCTTCATCGCGGGGTCGCGGAGCGCCATGTTCGCCAGGGCGAGAACGAGGAAGGTCCGCCCCATGAAGTCCCATTCGGCATTGCTGCCCCGCATCCGCTGCCGCTCGACCTCGCGCTTCCCGGGATCGGCCCAGAGGTCGAGGTGGCGCGCGGCCAGCTCCCGCGCCAACGGGCTCAACCCGGGGTTCCGGAGCAGCGGGGCGGCGTCGACGGCGAAGAAAAGGTGGACGAAGGGAATCCAGAGCAGGGCGGCGGCCAGGAGGGAGGCGCCACCGAGCAGCATCCGCCGGAGGCGCGGCTCCTGGGCCATGGGCTCACTCCAAAGAGTCCCGGGATCGCTCGGATCAGGGTGCGGAAGAGCGGCCTTCCTGCGGCGACGGGCCGGAGGAAGCCGCCTGCGTAAAGTTGATACGAATGGGGTCCGCTTCCGTGGTCTTCGTGACCTCTGCGGTTCACACCCCGAAAAAGCGGGCCAGCGCCGCCTTGTTGCGATCGCGGAACCTCGCCCGCGCGCGGATCCCCTCCAGCGTCTGCTTGATCTTCTCGGAGGCGAAGGGCGCCGGGTGGGTCTTGAAGAAGTCCTCGACCTCGGCGGCGTGCTCCTCCCGCGGAATCCCCGAGGCGGCCGAGGCGACGAAATGGCCGATCAGCCCCGACTTTCCGTAGCGCTGGTCGATCGTGGTCCAGTGTTCCTTGAGGAGGGCCCATACGAAGGGCTTCGCCTCGATCGGGGCGGACGAGAAGACGTACATCGCATCCTGAAGGCGGACCTTGTCGGAGAGCGAGTAGGCCACGGCGCGCCGCAGCGGGGCCTCGCGGCGGAAGGCCCCCATGGCCCGGAGGAGCTGGACCTTCACCTCGGGCAGGTCCGCCTTCTCGAAGTATCCAATGAGCGCGTCGAGCGCGCCGTCTTCCCCGTGCCGCGCGGCCGCGAACAGGATCGTCGAGCGCAGGTTTGGCGGGAGGGAGCCCGGGTCGCCGAAGCGGCGCCTGGCCTCCGCGACCGCGCCCGGCTCCCCGAAACGCACGGCCGCGCCGAGCGCCGTCGCGCGGAGCAGCAGCCGCTCGTGCGGTTCGCCGGGCGACTCGTCCCAGCCGACCTTGTCCGAGACGGGCCGCAGCAGCTTCCGCGCGAAGTCCTCGAGGCGCGCCGCCGCCGGCTCGCCGTGGAAGATGTCCGCGAGGGCGCCCAGGCCGTCGGCGATCCCCCCCAGGACGTGGTGGTTCTCCTCCGCGCCGAACGCGCTGGCCAGGCCCAGGTAGCCGCCCACGCCGAGGTAGCCCGCGCGGAGGAGCGAGTAGGCGTCCTCCTGAAGGCCGTAGCGGTCCATCGGGGGAAGCGACGGGGCGCGCGCCGCGATCTCGGCCCAGCCCGTCTCATCGTAGTTCACCAGGTAGAAGCCCGACTGTCCCGCGTTGAGCTTGGCGCCCGGCGGGGCCGCGGCCGCCCCCTCCCTTGTCGCGAGCCGGGTCGAGCCGCCTGCCCAGGCCACCGGGAGGTCCCACACCGTGGGGTCCTCCGCAGGCTTCGCAGGGTCGCGGTCCAGGAAGAAGCGCTCCTGCCTGAGCCGGAGCGCGCCGCCCTCCCGCCGCGCGTGCAGCACCGGCCACCCGGTCTGCCGCGTCCACCCGTCCATCATCGCCGGGATCGCGCCGCCCATCGCTCCCCAGAGGTCCCCCGATGTCGCGTTTCCGTACGCGTGCTTCGCGAGGTAGCGCCGGACGCCGTCGCGGAAGGCGTCCTCGCCCATCGACTGCTCCAGCATCCGGAGCACCGAGCCGCCCTTGTTGTAGGAGATGGCGTCGAAGATCTGGTCCACCTCGTTCGGGTCCTTCACGATCACCTCGATCGGGTGGGAGCTGCGCAGGCTGTCGAGCGACTTTCCCGCCGACGTGATCTGCGCGAGGTACTCCTCCCAGATGTTCCACTCCGGGAAGAGGGCCGCTTCGGCCTTGAACGCCATGAACGTCGCGAAGCTCTCGTTGAGCCAGAGGAAGCTCCACCATTCGGGCGAGACGAGGTTCCCGAACCACTGGTGGGCGAGCTCGTGGAGCACCACCTCCGCCACGCGGC
>JAHFOZ010000519.1:1277-3529 GCA_023261405.1 Planctomycetota bacterium | reverse complement strand
CCTCGCCCTTGACGTGGAGGAACATGTCGGGCGCGTGGACGCCCTCGCTCGGGTTGGTGTAGTGGGCGCAGCCGGCGGCGTGGATGTGGTGGTCGCCGCTGTAGAAGCCGAAGTCCATGGGGTTCACCCAGCGCTCGACCTGGACGTCGATCGCGGCGTCGCCCGAGACGGGAACCACCACCTTCTTCGTCTTGAGCCGGTACTCGGGGCCCCGGCCGTAGGACATCGTCAACTCGCCCGGCGGCAGAATCACGGCGCTGCCGTCGTGCCGGTAGATCTGCTTCTGGAAGAAGAAGTCGGGCGCGAGCCGCTTGGCCTGAGGCGGGAAGACGGCGTTGCGCTTGTCCGTGAACGTGAAGCGGCCGGCCGTGGGCTTTCCGTCGAAGTCGCGGATCGAGAGCCGTACGGCGATGCCCGGGCGGACGTCGAAGAGCACGGGCGTCTCGGCGCGGAAGCCCTGGTCCTGAGTGCCCTGCCCGACGTCGAAGATGATGGTGGCCTCGCGTTTCCCGGCCTCGTGGCTGTACACGAGAGCCAGCGCGTACTCCGCCTTGAGACCGCTCAGGTTCGACGTCATGGGGGCGGCCTGGAACATCTCGACCATGAGGAAGCGCCCCGGCGCGGCGGCGGGCTGCCCGGGCTTGGACCAGACGTTGCCGGTCTGGGGGCTGCTGATCCGGAGCGCGGCCTTCACGGGGCTGTTGTTGACCACCTTGACCAGGACCGGCGTGAAGCCCCCCTGCTGGAGGAAGGCCTCGGCGGGCCCGCGGGCCACCTTGACCCGGGACTCCGGGTTGATGCCGACGACGAGCAGGACGCGCGGGTCGAGCGCGGTCTGGATCTTCTTCGCGTCCTGGCTCGCCTCCTTGAGCTTCGCCTGCACGTCGACCGGCAGGGGCGCGCCCAGAAACTCCAGAGCCTGCTGGAGACGCTCGATGTTGGCCGCTAGGGGCTGGCCCTCCACGTCCACCGGATCCAGCTGCTGTCCCCATGCAGGGCCGGCGAGCCCCAGGACCAACCCGACTCCTACGATCATCGTTCTCATGCGGCACCCTCCCCTGGCCATAAAACAGTCCATCCCGTTTGTGGCTGCCGGCCGGCCATAAAACAGACTGTCCGTTCTATGGCTGCAGGCCTATTCGGACCCCACTCCTACGAGGAGACGCATGGTCGCCGGGACCCCCTCCCGGCTCATGTGCTCCACGCTGACGATGTATTGTCCCTTCTTCTCGAAGCGATGCACGGTTTCTGCATACCCGTCCGGCGCGTGCTGCTTCGCATTGCCGTCCGACTTCACCTTCACGGGCGGCGTCCCGTCGCCGAAGTCCCAGGTCTCCCCACCCTCCGCCGTCCGGAAGGAACGGACCTTGAAGGCCACCGGATCGCCCGGCTTGATCCCGAAGGTCGGCGCGTAGTTCGCGTGGATCGAGGGCGGCGGCGGCTTCGGGTTCGCCCTGTCCATCACCTGGACGATGGCAAAGTCATAGTCCACCCGGCCCTCGGCATCCGTCACTTTCAGGATCTCGCTGTACATCCCCGGCTTTTCGTAGGCGCGCTCCTGACGCGGCCCCGACGCCTTCGAACCGTCGGTGAACGTCCACTCGAAGGAGAGGCCCTGACCCCAGGACCGGGAGGCTTCAAGGTGCGCGGTCCTGCCCGCCCACAGGAGATGGTGCGGCCGGGCCACGGCGACGATCTTCGGCTTGAACTCCCGAAGATAGGCCTCCCAGAGAAAGGCATACCCCTCCTGGATGCCCCACTTCCCCGAGGGCTGGCGGCTCGTGATGTCGAAGTGCAGGTGCGACCAGCCTCCGCTGCCGCCTTCCTTTCCAAGCAGGCCGATCTTCTGCCCCTGTTTCACCCTCTCGCCGAGCTTGACGTCGATCGTCTTGAGGTGGCTGTAGCGGTAGTACCACCCCCGGGAATCCAGCAGGTAGACCACGTCGTAGCGGGCCTGGGCGGGCGTGTCCTTCTTGTGCCCGGACAGCGTCGCGTCCGCCGCGGAGACCACGAGCCCGTCCGTGGCCGCGACGACCTCGACCCGGCCCTCGCTCCCGCCGATGTCGAGCCCGTAGTGGTAATAGATCTTCCGCGGACCCGGCACGTCGCCGCCGTCCACGTAGACCGGCTCGTTCGCCATCTGCGTGGCGCTCGCGAACCAGCGCTGGCGCGCGGGGTACAGGAACGACCCGGGCGGCATCCACGGCGACCCCGCCGGCCAGAGCCGCAGCCGCACTCCCTTGACCAGCCCC
>JAHFOZ010000519.1:0-1267 GCA_023261405.1 Planctomycetota bacterium | reverse complement strand
GCATCGGTGCGCGTGTCCGTGTTGTAGCCCCCGGTGATGGGACAGTCGATCTGCACCCCGGCGACCGTGACGGGCAGGCTGTAGTTGCCGGAGAGGAGCGTGACCGTCTCGCCGTTGACCTCGACCTTCAGCTCCGCGCGGCGCACCGCGGAGCAGACCGCGTCCAGCAGCTCTTCAAGCTGGAGCACCTTCACTCGCACTGTTTTTCCGTCGGAGAGCTGGACCTCCGCCGATTCGCCGATGTCCAGATCCACCGCCCTGAAGAGCGGCGCCGGTTCCTGCCCCGCCGGGAGCAGCAGCGCCCAGAGGAGTGTCGATCTCACGGAACCCTCCCTACGGAAGATCGGCCAGCCGGACGGACGCGCCCCCCTTCTCCTTGCTCACGTCGGCCGCCTGCATGAAGGCCAGGACCTCCAGCATCTCCTCGACGGAGACCGGCGCCTCGCCCCCCTTCAGGAACTTCACGACTTCCACCACGAGGTTCCGGTAGTCGTTCTTCCCCTGGACGCCGATGGAGGTCCGCACGGCCTTCTCTCCGAAGACCGTGGCCCCGTAACCGTGGGTCCCCTTCCGGGTCCCCCGGAACGTGCCAATGCGCCCGTCCTTCCATTTTCCCACGACGATGTCGGCGTCCTCGGTATGGGTCCGCTGCACGCTCTCGCAGCCCGCGCCCATGATGGAGTAGAGCCCTTCCACCCCATGGACACCGTACCAGAACAGGTCCGGGTGGGTCTTCTCGAGGGACGCCGGCGACCACGACTCGCAACTCAGGATCTCCCCGAGGGCCGGGTCGGTGCGCGTCTTGACGATCGTCTCGTAGAAGCGGATGGACGAGGCCGAGAAGAAGGGAACCCCGCTCTCCTTCGAGAGCCGCGCGATCTCGCGGCCGTCCTTGTAGGACCCGGCCAGCGGTTTGTCGATGAAGACGCGCTTCTTCGCGGCGAAGACCGGCTTCACCTGCTCGAGGTGCGGCCTCCCGTCCACGCTCTCGATGAGGACCGCGTCCACCTTCTCGCAGAGCGCGGAGATGGAATCGACGATCTCGACCCCGAACTTCTCCTGGAGCTCCTTCGTGTAGCCGTCGACCCGCTCGATGCTGGACTTGATGTCCGGGCTCCCGCCCTTGAACGCGGCGACGACCCGGGCGCCCGGCACGTGATTCGCGCCCTTCACGTCGTTCAGCAACTGGGTGAACGCGATCACGTGGGAGGTGTCCAGCCCGATGATTCCGAGCCGGAGCGGCTTCTCGTCCTGCGCCGGGGCAAGC
>JAHFOZ010000518.1 GCA_023261405.1 Planctomycetota bacterium | reverse complement strand
AATGGACGGGAAGAAGGTCTCCGGCCCCGCCAAGGACCAGCCCGCCTACACGACCCGCGAGGAAGGCGGGACGATCTTCGTCGACCTGGGATGAACCGCTTGAAGCAGTGGTTTGAGGAGCGCCTCGGGCTCTCCCTCTTCCTGGAGTTCGGGAAGAAGCAGGTCGAGAAGCCCGTGCCCCCGCACGCAGGCACCTACGCCTTCACGCTCGGGACCGCGGCGCTCGTGCTCTTCATGACGCAGGTCGGGAGCGGCATCCTGCTCGCGCTCAATTACTCCTCGTCGATGAAGGAAGCGTATGCCAGCGTCGCGCGCATCACCTACGAGCTCCCCTCGGGCTGGCTCATCCGCTCGTTCCACGCATGGGGCGCGCACCTGATGGTCTTCGTCCTCCTGCTCCACATGCTGCGCGTCTTCTGGTTCGGCGCGTACAAGAAGCCGCGCGAGCTTACCTGGGTCTTCGGCGCGCTGCTCCTCCTGATCACCATGACCTTCGGGTTCACGGGCTACCTGCTCCCCATGGACCAGGTCTCATACTGGGGAACCAAGGTTGCCACCCAGGTGGCCATGGGCCTGCCCGTCGTCGGCGACGTCCCCGGTCGCCTCCTGCGCGGGGGCGACCAGATTTCGGACGCCACGCTCTCGCGATTCTTCATCCTCCACGTGCTCCTCCTCCCCGCCTCGGTGGCCGGCCTCGTGGCCGCCCACCTCTTCCTGGTCCGGCGGCTGGGCATCACGCCGAAGACCAGCGTGACGGAGGAGCAGCAGGTCGGCTACGAGAACATGATGAAAAAGGAGGGCGTCCCCTTCTCCCACCACCTCTTCCGAGAGTTCACGACCGTGACCGTCGTCCTGGGGCTCGCCGTCACGCTCGCCGTGGTCTTCCCCTCCGGCCTCGGGGCCATCGCCACGCCCGACCAGACACCGGAAGGCGTCAAGCCCGAGTGGTACTTCCTTCCGGTCTACCAGATCCTCAAGTACATCCCCGACAGGCTGGCGGGCCTGCTCGTGGTGAACTTCGGCGTGGCCCTCTTCGTCTTCCTCCCGTTCCTCGACCGGAACCCCCAGCGGGCCCCCAGCCGGCGCCGGCTCATGATGGCGGCCGCCGCGGCGGGCCTCCTCTTCACGCTCGCCCTCGGCGTCCTGGGGGAACTCTCCGAGCGCACGATGGGCGGCGTGCATTTCGACATGAACGGCGTGCCCCACCGCGTGACGCCCAAGTAGCGCACGACGCCCCCGACCGCTATAATGTCCCCCCTATGAAGACCCAGATGCGGATGGTCCGCGGCGACATCACCACCGTGGACGCTGATGCCATCGTCAACTCGGCCAACAACGACCTCGTGCTCGGCGGCGGCGTCTCGGGGGCCATCCGCCGCGTGGCCGGGCCGGAGGTCCAGGACGAGTGCTTCAAGATCGGCACCATCCCCCTGGGCGAGGCCGTGGTCACCTCGGGCGGCATGCTCAAGGCCAAGTGGATCATCCACGCGGCGGTGAATCCGCTCGGGCTCTGGGCGGACCCGAAATCCGTCCGCAAGGCCGCGAAGAACGCGCTCCTCCGGGCGGAAGAGCGGCAGGTCAAGGCGCTCGCCTTCCCGGCCATCGGCACCGGCGCCGGCGCCCTGCCGGTCGAGCGCTGTGCGGACATCCTGATGGAGGAGGTCACCCGCCACTGCTCGGGCGAGACCTCGATCGAGGAAGTGATGTTCGTGCTCTATGACGAGAAGCCGTACCTGATCTTCGAGGAGCGCTTCAAGGAGAAGACTTCGCCCGCACCGGCAGCTCCCGAAGCTCAAACGGCACCCGCTTCTCCCGAACCCCCGCCGGCGCCTCCAGCCGAAGCGACGCCAGCGCCGCCCCCTCCGGCACCGTGAAGTCCACCGTCATCTCCATCGCGGACTCGTCCGCGTCGGCCCGCTGCGGCATGACGCGCTGCGAGAGCCGGCCCAGGAATTCCTTCCCGTCTTTCGTCACCGCCCGCGACTCGAACGTCTCGCCCTCCCGGGTGCGCTGCTCGAAGCGCGCCCGCACCTTGTCCCGGGCCCTCGAGCAGGAGATCAGCCTCAGGCTCGAGTCGCCCTGCTTCACCGTCACGCCGCACTTCTCCTCGGGGGAGTCGAAACCGTAGACCCTCAACTCCTGCGGGAACTCCAGATCGAGGACCCCCTTGACGAGCGCGAGCTTCAGAACCCCGGGCGCGGGCTCGCGAGACAGCATCACGACCTTTTCCGAGGGATTCATGACCCGGCGGCCCCGGAGGTCCTGCACCTCACGGAGATCGCCCGCATAGGAAGTTCCGGCGTCGTCCACTACGTCGAGGATCTGGACCGTGGCGGACGACGGCCGCGTCCCCTGCTCCCATCCCCACTGGAAGTCGAGCCGCGTCTGAGACGTACAGCCACCCTCGAGGTCGTAGCGGGTCTCGAACGACACACCCGTCAGGCGGACCAGATACTGGTCCACGACCGCGCGCGGCATCCCTTTCACCCGGCCGGGCTCCACCCAGAGGATGGCCCCGGGCGTGCGGTTCTCGAGGCGCCACCGCATCCCGCCGTGGCCCGCACAGAGTTCCTCGACGGCCTTGAGGAGCGGCGTCTTCTCGAACGCCACAGTGACGCGGGCGTCCCTCAGAGTGGCGTTCCACGAGAGCCGAGTGGCGGTCTGCTTCTCCATTTCCTCGAGCACCTCGCGGAGCGGGGCGTCTTTCTTCCGGAGCGTGATGAGGCTCGGCCCCGCCTCGAAGCGCCGCGCCCCCTCGGCCTTCTCGATCGCCGCGAGGATCGCGACCGCCCGGGCGCGCACCTCCTCGTTCGGATGCTTGAGCGCCTCGCGGAGGCGCTGCTCCGCCCGCCGCCCCGCCTGCACGAGCGAGGCCTCCGCTTTCTCGCGCAGCTCGATGTCGTCCTCCGCAAGCTGGACAATCCACTCCGCCAGCTTCGCCTCGTCGGTAGGGGCCTGGAGCGCCAGGACCAGGAGCAGCGCGGTCATTTGAGCCGGATCCCCCGGAACTCGAAGTAGACGCGGCGCTCCGCGGTCCCCGTCAGCACGGGGAACCGGAGCTTCGCGGGCTCACCCGTCCCGCCCTTCCGCTTGAACTGCAACGAGTACTTCGCGCGCGTCACCCCCGAGCTCGAGGTGCTCTCCCAGCGCTGGAGGGCGCCCCCCTCCGCATCCTCCATCGAGATGTCGTCGCTCTCCGGCCAGGTACAGGGGTCCTTCGAGATCATCTCGAGTTCCACCGTGTAGATTTCCTTCTCCGCGGTCACGCGCTTGAGCATCAGGGTGAGGCCGCCCATCTCGCGCACGTGGGGTCCCGGGGTCAGTACCTTCTCGAACGCGACCTCCGTCGCCTTCGTCGCCGCCTCCCCCCTCGCCACGCCTCGCAGGAGGGCGATAGTCCGAGCCCCGGGCGAAGGCGGGGCCAGGACGGCATCCACGGCGGCCACGCGCTCCGCCCCCTCCCCCAGGAAGGAGTCCTGCAGGCGGCTTTCCACGGGCCGGCCTTCCGGGAGGAGCGTGCGCCCCGTGTCGTCGCGCG
>JAHFOZ010000517.1:2168-3539 GCA_023261405.1 Planctomycetota bacterium | reverse complement strand
CCGACCTCCTCGTCTTCCTGAAGACCTGGCGCTTCATCGGCGACCCGGCGCGCGAGCGATAGCGTCCCGGCACGTGCTATAATCGCCGCAAGGACCGGGCTACTGCCGACACCATGTGCCAGAAGATTCCAGGCGACCTGCAGGCGGAGTTCCTCGCCGCATTCCGGACCCGCCCGAACCCGATGGTCTTCGATGTCTATGACGTGATGCGGGAGAAGGGGGTCTGCCTCGTCCACACCATGGATGCGCTTCAGTCGCTCTCGAGGGCGGGCCGGATCCGCTCGAAGGACCCCTCCCATCCCATCGACCTCGCCATGATGCCTGACCAGCTCCTGCGTCTCCGGCTCGAGAGGATCGAGGAGCCGGCGCCGGGCGGGGCCGGTGAGCGGAAGCTTCCCGAGGGATTCACCATCCACCTGGACCAGGTGCTGGGGCGCGGCGGCGTGGGCGTCGTGTACCGGGGTGAGCAGATGCGACTCAGGCGACCCGTGGCCATCAAGGTGCTGAACCTCCGCCATCTCCCGGACGGGGTTTCGGCCGACTGGTTCACCGAGCGGTTCCGGCGGGAGCCGCACATCATCGCCAGCCTCAACCACCCGCACATCGTCCAGGTGATCGACTGCGGCGAGGACGGCGAGGAACTGTGGTACGCCATGGAGTTCCTGGAGGGCGGCACCCTTTCAGACCGGATCCGCCTCGAGGGCCGCCTCCGCCCCGACGAGGTGCGGACCTACTTCCGGGCCGTCGCGGGGGCGCTGGGCGAGGCCGCGCAGCATGGCGTGATGCACCGGGACGTGAAGCCCGGAAACATCTTCAACCGGGGGATCAAGCTGGCTGACTTCGGCCTCGCGAAAGTCCCCCCCATCCCCGGCGAGGAGGGCGTCCCCGGCACGGTGACCCACGCCCGCGCGGTGCTCGGAACGATGGCCTACCTCGCCCCGGAGCGCGCCGCCTGCAAACAGGCCGACGCCCGGGCCGACCTGTACTCACTGGGCGCCACGATGTACCACGCCGCCACGGGCCACTACCTCTTCGACCACGCCCCGGACAACCGCCGCGCCTGGGTGTACTCCCACCTCCACTCGGCCCCGATTCCCGTGGAGGAGCACGTCCCCGGCTTCCCTCCCGCCCTCGCGTCCGTCATCCACCGCTGCCTGGCCAAGGACCCCAATGACCGCTTCGCGACCTTCGAGGCGCTCGTGGCCGAACTGTCGCGGTAATGCTGCCGTTCCGTCAGCGCTCGCGCCGTGAGACGGCCGCCCGCCGGGCCGCAGCCCATCCAAGCAGTCTTTCCCGGTAGGCGCCGACCCGTGCGGGCTCGGCGGCCGAGAGGTCCCGGTGCTCCCCCGGGTCGCGCTCGAGGTCGAAGAG
>JAHFOZ010000517.1:0-2158 GCA_023261405.1 Planctomycetota bacterium | reverse complement strand
CCTCGTGGATGAACTTCCAGCGGCCGTCGCGCAGACCGAGCAGGGCGAGCGAGTAGTCGGCGAAGAAGAGGGCGGAGCGGGATGGGCCGTCCAGGAGCGTGGATCCGTTCCAGCCCCCCGGCGGCGCAAGGCCCAGCAGGTCCAGCACCGTCGGGGCCGCGTCCACCAGGCTCGCCGTCCGCTTCACCCGCAGCGGCTCGCGCATCAGACCAGGCGCCGCGAGGAGCAGCGGCACGCGGACGTTCTCCTCGTAGACGTGCAGCGTGTGGCCGTAGTTGCCCCCGTGCTGACCGAAGGCCTCGCCGTGGTCGCCGTAGATCACGAACAGCGTCTCCTCGAGCAGGCCGCGCGACCGGAGACCGAGCAGGAGTTGCCCGAGCGCCTCGTCGGCCTCGAAGAGCGCGTTGCGATACCGGTTTTCCTCCTCCTGGGGAGGGAAGGGTCCCGGCGCGCTGGAATACGGATGATGCCCCGCGATCGGGAGCCAGGCGGCGAAGAACTTCCGGTCCCGCGGGACGCCGTCGATCCAGGAGAGCACCCGTTTGACGGTCGCCGGCTCGTCCACGCCGAAACTGGACTCCCGGTTCCCCCCGATGTCCCCCGCATCCTCCAGCGCATCGAAGCCGCGGCCCCGGACGATCGAATCCATCCCGAGATATCCGAACCGGCCGGAGTGGAACAACCCGGTGCGGTACCCCTGCGCGCGCAGCGCGTCGGCGAGCGAAGTCGTCGAAAGCCGTCCGTGCCCCTCCGCGGGCGCGTCCATCGCCGGCCACGTCGAACAGAGCACGGACCAAAGTCCCTTGATGCTTTCCGGGTAGACCGCGTAGGCGTTCTCGAACAGGATCGCCTCCCCGGCCAGTCGCGTGAGGTTCGGCATCGGATCCGCTGCGGCGCCGCAGGGGCGGAGATATCGCACCCCAGTGGACTCCAGCGCGATGACGATGACGTTCCTGCCCGCGGCGACCCCTCGATACGGCGACAAATCTTCCGCCGGCCCCGGCTCGAACGGACTCGACCTCCAATCCGCATCGGCTCCCCCCGCCGCCACCCGCGGAAAGGCGGAGACGACGAGCGCGACCGCGGGGTTCCGGTGCAGGCCGCGCGTCTCCAGTCGTCCCACGGCCGCGGGTCCCGCGACCACGAGCAGGAGCCCCATCACCGCCGCGACCGTGAGGATCCGCCGCGACGCCCGTTTAAGGAGGATCGGGAGGACCGCACCTGCGGCGGTCACCGAGAGCATCAGCGCGACATTCGTCCACGTGACGTACATCACGATCGAATCCGACAGCGTCCCGCGGGCGGCCCGCAGCATGGGGCACGTGAGCGGCGTCCCGAGCACCCGCGCCACCGGGACATTCGCCGCGGCGTAAAGCACCAGGAATCCATAGGCAGTCCAAGCGACTCTTCCCGGACGCACGAGCGCCAGGAGCAGCGCCACGAGCGCGTCCTGCCATAGGAAGGCGGCGGGCGTCCATGCGGACACCGGAGGTGGACTCGCGGCCAGCACGATCACCTTGGCGATCAGAAAGACCCCGAATACAGAGAGGGCTTTCACGGCATCACCAGGTTGAGCCTCTTGAGGAGCGCGTCCGAGACCACGGTCCCGCGGCCGCGGTCCCGCCAGATCCAGTCGTGGACCAGCACGGGCACGCGGGCCTCGCGGCAGACCGCCTCGCGGTCCCCCTGGAAATCGAGCGGGAGGACCAGAAGGTCGAACCCCTCCCCCTGGCCCGGAGCGAATCGCTCGTGGCGAAACTCGACCTCCCTACCCACCCAGGCTCGGGCCTCCCTCAGGTTCTCGGCGCTTAGATCGATGACCGACAGGCGCGCCTCCGGCGCAACCCGCCGCAGCACCATCGCGGTCCTCGGGAACAGCCCGCCGCCCACGATGCCCACCCGGCGCGCCGGCGGCAGGTCGCGGAGCAACCGCCGGAAGGCCCGCTCGTGGGTCTCCAGAACGAACCGCCGGAGAGTATTCGATCGGAGGGCCAGCCTCTCCAACCCCTCGAGGCTGCACATCTCCAGCCAGCGCAGCGCCGCCGGCCAGGGGCTCGATCGCGCCGCGGCGAATCGATGACGGGGCAATTGCGTCCAGTGGCGCCGCGGGTCGACATGGTGCTCGACGTGGAACCCGTCGTTCAGGAAGAGCGTGTTG
>JAHFOZ010000516.1 GCA_023261405.1 Planctomycetota bacterium | reverse complement strand
CTCGTTCGGCAACGACGCGCCGACGGTGACGGCCGGGAAGATCAAGCAGGTGCGGGCCGCCACGCGGGAAAAGGTGGGCTTCTATTCGCCCGAGGAACTTCTGAACCCGGGGGCCCGTCAGGCGGCCGCGACCGGCCGCGCGTTCGTGAAGTTGTGGGCGATGGAGGACTTCAAGGGCGCCTTCGATGCGCCGCTCAAGGGTCGGAACTTCGACCGGGGCCGGGAGATGTTCGAGGTCGCCAGCTGCATCCGCTGCCACAACATCGACGGCAAGAGCGGCAACGTCGGGGCGGACCTCACGAAGGTGGGCGAGGAGTACCCGGGCGCGGAGCTCCTGCGCCAGATCATCGAGCCGTCGGCGCGGATCAAGGACGAGCACCGGGTCATCGGCGTCATCCTGAAGAACGAGAACCGCTACAAGGGCCTGATCGTCCGGCGCGAGGGCGACACCCTCCACCTGGCCGAGAACCTCCAGGAACCCGGCAAGACGGTGGCGATCCAGAAGGCCGACATCCTGAAGATGATCCCCTCGGACATCTCCCCGATGCCCACCGGCCTTCTGGGCACCCTGACGCGAGACGAGGTCCTCGATCTGCTCGCGTACGTCGCCTCCAAGGGGGACAAGAAGCACCGGGCCTTCTCGGACTGAGGGCCTCCATTCCCTCGCTCCGGGCCTGTTGATGCTAACAATCTCCATTGCCTTCCTCGTAGGCTCCCAATCAGAATCTCTGTATGAGCTCGAAGGGCAAGGTGTGTGGAGCAGGGCTGGAGGGCGATTCGGCTGGGAAGGGAATCTGCGCCCCCTGTGGGAGCAAGTACTTTGAATTCTCGCGCCCCCAATGCGGAAACTCCGGATTCTCTTATGGAGGATCGAACATTGAGCCGTTTGGGAAATGCCGCGGCAGAGAGCTCCTCAAGAAACTGCCCAGTGAGGTAGTTGCATCTCTCGTTGAGCACATCGTAGCGGGCAACATCCTCATGGGCATGCGATCCCTTATGGCCGAAGCGGGCAATACCATGAGTGACGCCCAAATGCTCCTTGTCACACGGTACGACGAACTTCGCGCCCTGCGTGATGAGAGATTCGTATGTAAACACGAGGAGTACTGGAAGGGATTCTTCTCCTAGAGCCGTATGAGCAGGCACTCCAAGATAAAAGTGGCGGTGGGTGGACTCTAGGGCGAGCGGCCGGAGTCCCGATCGTCGGGCAGGCCGTGGACCTTGTAGTAGCTCACCTGGACCGGATACCAGATGTCCTGGTGGCGGCGGACCTTGACCCGGTAGCGCATCTCGTGGCCGCTGGGGTAGACATAGCCGCGGATGACGTAGTCGCCCCACTCCGGCTTGTTCAGAAGCTCGTAATCCCTCGCCAGGTACGGATCGGCCTTCCAGGGAACGTCCAGAAACGTCCGGATGGCAAAGTCGGCGACCCTTTTCGGGTCCCCATGCCACGGCTCTTCCCCGGAACGGAAGCGCCGAGCCCGGATCTCGAAGTCCTCGGGAAACTCGAGGTTCCGGTCGTTCCCGAACGTCTCGTACGTCTCCGCACAGCCGGCCAGCGCCCCCGCGATCAGCAGGAACGCTCGGCTACTCCTCCCCACGCGGCGCCTCCATGCTCTCGAACATTGTCTTCAGCATGTCCTTGTACGTGACGGCGCTCTCGAGGTCGTCCCGGGCGATGAGCGAATGCTGGTGCAGCCCATCGAGGACGAACTCCATGGCGATCGCCAACTCGTCCTCCGCCGGCCTCAGGTGCTTCTCCGCGAGCTCGCGGAGACCGGGCACGCCGGCCAGGGCGCGGGCGTAGTCGGCCGAGCTCATGGCGTCCGTGATCTCCACCTTGCCGCCCTTGGCGAACCAGTCGAGCACCGGCTTGTACGCCGTCTCGTCCAGGGGCGAATCCTTGGTCCCCGGGCCCGCCCGCGACTTCCCGCGCGCGGGTTTCGAGACGACCGCTTCGGGAAAGAACCTCCGGAAGGAGGCCTCGACCGCCTGGCCGAGGATGCGGCGGGCCACGCCGATCACCCCTTCCCGCTCGCCCTCGTACACGAGCTCGACCTTGCCGGTCACGGCTGGGATGGCCGCATAGAGGTCGCAGAGGCGCGCCATCGAGCGGGCCTCGCCGCTGCGGATCGCGCGGCGCTCCACGTTCGAGACCACGTTCTCGAGGGCCGAGATGGACAGGCGGGCCGAGACGCCGCTCGCCTGGTCCACGAACTCGCTCTTCCGGGCCTGGAACGCGATCTCCTCCACCACCTCGCGAAGCAGGCGCGGGACGCGGACCTCCGCCGTGCCTTCCCGCTCCACCCAGGATTCCTGGTCCGTGATCGCGAGGGCATCCTCGAGGGTCCGGGGATAATGCGTCATGATCTGCGAGTCGATCCGGTCCTTGAGCGGCGTGATGATCGTCCCGCGGTTCGTGTAGTCCTCCGGGTTCGCCGTGTACACGATGCACACGTCGAGCGGGAGGCGGATCGGAAACCCGCGGATCTGGACGTCGCGTTCCTCCATGATGCTGAGGAGGCCCACCTGGATCCGCGTGTGCAGGTCGGGCAGCTCGTTGATGGCGAAGATGCCCCGATGGGTGCGCGGCAGGATGCCGTAGTGGATGACCTCCTCGTCGGAGAGCGAGCGGCGCTCGTTCGCGGCCTTGATCGGATCGATGTCACCGATGAGGTCGGCCATCGTGACGTCGGGAGTGGCCAGCTTCTCGCGGTAGCGCTCCTCAGGCGTGAGCCACCCGATCTCGGTGGCGTCGACCAGGGTCCGCCGGCACTTCTTGCATACGGGCGCCAGGGGGTGGTCGTTGATCTCGCAGCCCGGGACCACGGGGACCCGATCGTCGAGGAGGGTCACCAGCGCGCGGAGGAGGCGGGACTTGCCCTGGCCGCGCAGGCCCAGGAGGATGAAGTCGTGCCGCGCCAGCACCGCGTTCTGCAGCGCGGGGAGGACCGTGCGGTCGTAACCGATGAGGCCCGGGAAGAGGGGGCCGCCCGCCTTCATGCGCCGGACAAGATTCCGGCGCATCTCCTCCTTGACCGGGACTACACCCGCGCCCGACGCGCGGAGCTCGGCGACCGTTCGAGGAGGCAAATGCGGCATGCGCTACTCCTTGTCTTCCTTCTCCCCCTCTTCCGACTCCTGCTCCCCCTCCGACAGCCGGAAGGCCACGATCTTGTTGGTCACGAGGAACGTCTCGAGTTCGTCGATGAGGAGCATCACCACCTCGGTATTCGCCACCTTGAGGATCCCCATCCACGGCTCGGTGTTCTCGGTGGTCCAGATCTCCACCTCGCGCTCGAGAAGCTCTGAAAGATTCTTAAGCACTCTGGACCTCCCGGTCCCGCGCCGCCTGCAGGGCCGCCTGGTAGTCGGTCCACAGGGATTCCCGGCTCCTCCCGATATCCAGGTGGTCCCAGGGGAGGGCCTCCACCGTGCCGATCTCGCGCCTTGCGTAGAAGTCCGGATCGATCCCCACCTTCTGGAACACGCGCATCCAGCGGTCGAAGTCGAAGTACTCGTTCCACTCGTCGTAGCGCGAGCCCTG
>JAHFOZ010000515.1 GCA_023261405.1 Planctomycetota bacterium | reverse complement strand
CCCGAAGACCGAGCCCAGCAGGCACGCCAGCATGAAGGTCCAGAGCACGCCCTGCCATCCGAGCACCGCCCCCACCATCGCCATGTACTTCACGTCGCCCCCGCCCATCGCCTCCTTGCGGAAGATGAGCTCTCCGAGGACCCCCACCACTTTGATCACCCCGCCGCCCACCAGGGCGCCCACGGCGGACCCGAAGAGGCCCGCCAGCCACGGATCCCGGAAGAACGTCGCCGGCAGGGGCTGCAGGAAGGGGAAGAAGGCGGACGCCGCCAGCCCGATGCCCACCCCGGAGATCGTGATCTCGTCCGGAAGGATCCGCAGATCGAGGTCGATGAACGTGGACACGATGAGCGCGCTCAGGAACCAGGCGTGCGTCACGAAAACCACCGCCTGCTCGAAGCCCGGCGTCGCGGCGCCGTAGAGCTGCCGGTAGCCCGCGTACAGGAAGAGCGCCCCCGTGAGGAGCTCCACCAGCGCGTAGCGCGGGGAGATCGGCGCCCGGCACCCCCGGCACTTCCTCCCCAGGATCAGCCAGCTCGCCACGGGGATGTTGTCGTACCAGGCGATCCAGCGCAGGCACTTGGGGCAGCGCGACCGCGGCTTGACCAGGGACATGCAGTTCCGCGGCAGCCGGAAGATGCAGACGTTCAGGAAGGAACCGACGAGGAGCCCCAGGATCCCGGAGAAGACGAGCAGAACCTCCCGCTGGCTGACGTCCATGGGGCGATTGTAGCGGGGGCCCGCGCCGCTCGTCTACTCCGCGTTCATGCCCAGGCCAAGCTGGCCCAGCTTCTTCCGGATCTCCTTGATCGACGTCTGCCCGAGGTTCTTGCTCTTGAGCAGGTCCTGCTCGGTCTTGCTGAGGAGGTCGCCGACCGAGACGAGGTTGAGCTTCTCGAAGACCTTCCGGATGCGGCCCGACCACTCGAAGTCACCCAGGTTCTTCTTGAGGACCTCCACGCTGGCCGTCGTCGTGGCCGTCACGGGCTCCTCGGCCCCGCCCTCCTCCACGAGCCCGCCCGGGGCGCCGCCCGAAGCGAGGGAAAGGCCCTTCGAGCTCAGGAACTCCTTGAGCTCCCGCAGCGACGTCCGCCCGAAGTTCGGGATGCCCAGGAGGTCCTCCTCGGACCTCGAGACGATCTCGCCGATGCTGTTGACCCCCAGCTTCTGGAGCGCCCCGCGGACCCGCGGGGAGAACGAGATCTCCGCCACCGGCTGGTTGAGGACCTGCATCAGCTTTGCCTCGCGCTTCGCGGCGTCCTCGTCGTAGAACATCGTCATCGACGCCCGGGCGTCCCGGAGGTACAGCTGGGCCCGCGCATGGTTGGGGAAGTAGTCCAGCACCGACTGGTAGCATTGCGCGGCGCGTTCGAATTCCCCGCGGTCCTCGTAGAACACGCCCAGGTTCATCACCGTGTTCAGGTGCATGGGCCGGAGCTTCCGGAGCTGCTCGTAGAGCTCCAGCGCCCGGGCATCCTCGCCCGCCATGTCCATGATGTACGCGAGCCGGAAGAGGGACCGCGCGTGCGCGGGCTCGACCTCAAGGGCCTTCTCGTATCCGGCGGAAGCCTGGTCGTGCCCCCCCTGGACGTCGGCCAGGAGCGCCTTCAGGTAGTGCGCCTCGGCGGTGGCCTCCTTCTTCAGGAGCCTCTCCACGTGCGCCTCGGCCTCCTCGTACTTCCCGGCGCGGATCTTCGCCTCGCAGTAGGCGCCGGAAATGAGCGGGTCGGCGGTGTCCGCGTCGTAGGCTTCCTTCAGCTGGGCCAGCGCGTCGTCGGTGCGCCCCGTGTCGAGGTAGCAGAGCCCCAGGAAATAGGACTTCTCCTTGCTCATGCGGGCCTGCTCCAGGATCGGGATCGCCTGCTCCACCTGCCCCAGGAGCCAGCGCCCCACCCCCTTGCGGATCTCGGCCTTGTTCTCGCTGGAAAACTTGCGCGCCAGGGCCCCGAAGTCGAACAGGACCTCCTCCGCCCGGGTGCGCAGGTCCACGTGGCAATGGATCTCGCGGCGGACCTCGTGGAAGCGCTCCAGGGGGATCTCTTCCGTGGGCAGGAATTCCTTCAGGTCCACCACGTCTCCGGCTGGGGCCATGGACTCTCCTTGGTGCTTCGACTCGCAAGTTCGTGACCCGTTGGCCGAAGGTGGCACAGCAGGCCCCGGACTTCTGCGGCTCAGCACGAGAATGGGGCCCCGCTTTATATCGAATCGCGCGGGCCGAGTCAACTGGGAGATGAAGGCGTGGTATAATCAGGGGCGGTTCCGCTCCGAAGGGAGATTCCCATGATGCCCCTCCTCCTCCTGCTGGGCGCCTCGTTCCCGCCGCCCCCGGCGGCGGACGTCGTCCACCTCCGCGACGGGAAGAAGGTCGATGGGCGCGTGACCGAGCACGACACGTTCGTCGAGGTGGAGTCCGCCGACGGCAAGAAGACCCGAGTCCCCCGCCTCGAGGTCGTCCGCATCGAGCTGGCCCCGAACTTCATCCGCTGCCCCGAGACGGTCCCTTTCCCGAGCGCGCTCCTGGAGAAGGGCCTGAACTACGAGTCCCTCTCCTTCCGGAGGATGCTCATCCTCACGCCCAAGCCCCCGGGCACCCTCGTCCTGGGGATCGATGTCAACTCCGCCGCGAAGACCTGGGAGTTTCCCTACACGGACCGCGCCTCCCCCCCCGTCCTCGTCGGCCCCGTGATCTACTTCCTGCAGAAGCAGCGCTCCCTCGACCCGGCCCGGAAGATCCTGATCGGCACGGTCCTGGTCCCCCGGGAGATCCACAAGCTGCTCGTCACGGCCATCGAGGTGGAAACGGGGAAGGTCCTCTGGACCCAGGCGGTCGACGGCGCCGACCGCAGGGACCTCATCTGGGAGTACGCGGGGATGCAGGGCCCCACCCTGACCACGTTCCCCGACCGGGTGGTCATCTCCTCGAACAAGATCGGCCACCCCCTGGACAAGGACAACAAGCCCGACAAGGAGAAGATCCACAAGTTCAGCACCCTCACAACGTACGACCCCGAAAGGAAGCGGGTCATCTCCGCGGTCGACAGCCCCGATACCCTGGAGACGGCCACCCAGCCCTACCTCACCCAGGAACTGGCGGTCTTCCAGGTGACCGTGGAGCGGAGCAAATTCAAGCTCGCCGCCATCGGACAGAGCGACGGCAAGCTGCGCTGGCAGGGCGCGGATCCCTACGGCCTCTCCACGCTCGCCGAGGTCAACGAAGACCAGATCTACCTCTCCGATCCGCTCGTCGTTTCCGCCTACACCACCAAGACCGGGAAGAAGGTCGACAAGTGGGCCGTGGACCTGAACCTCGGCCCGGTCCTCGGGATCGACGCGCACCACGTGTACCAGCACCGGGCGAAGAAAGCCCCCTACTCCCTCGTCGCCATCGACGTGAAGAAGGGGACCGACGCCTGGACGATCCCGCTGGCGGAGAACAACGCGTTCCTGGATTTCCACTTCACCGGCCACCGGCTGATCTACGTGGATCGTCTGGGCGCCACCGTGGCGTGGGACACCTTGAAGAAGAAGGAGCTGTGGCGCTTCCAGG
>JAHFOZ010000514.1 GCA_023261405.1 Planctomycetota bacterium | reverse complement strand
GGTCCGCAGTAGGAGTTCCAGTCCATCCCGTCCGGCGGCGCGCTGTTGGCCGAGGGCAGTTCGGAGCCTCCTCCGTAGTGGACGAAGAGACGCACCATGCCGACGCTCCCGGCCCCGCCCTCCTTGAGGAACTTGAGAGCCGAGACGTGGTGGGGCCCGATGCGGCGGTGGAGGCCCACCTGCACGACCTTCCCCGAGTCGCGCGCGGACTTGAGCATCGCCCGGCTCTCGTTCACGGTGTGGCCGGTGGGCTTCTCCACGAAGACGTGCGCCCCCGACTTGAGCGCGGCGATCGCCTGGAGCGCGTGCCAGTGGTCCGGCGTGGAGATGATCACGACCTCCGGCTTCTCCTTGTCGAGGAGCTCGCGGAAGTCCGGGTACCCCTTGGGCTTGTCCCCGGCGCCGTCCTTCACCAGCTCCGAGGTCGTCTCGATGGCCTGCGGGTCCACGTCGCAGAGCGCGACCACCTTCGCGCGACCTGCCCCCAGGGCCTCCTTCAGGATGTTCCGGCCCCACCAGCCCGAGCCGATGAGCGCCGTGCGCAGCGGCTTTCCCTGCTGCGAAGCGCCCAGCAGCGGCGCCGCGAGGAATGCCGCGCCCGAGGCCAGGAGCTGCCTGCGGCTGAGTTCCATGGGGTTTCCCTTCACTTGGTCTTACGCACGTCCAGGCACACGACCTCCCCCTCGGCGCTGCGGACGAGGATCCTCCCGTTCGCGAGCACGGGAACCGTCCAGCACTTCCCCTGGATCACCTGCGCGCGGGCCGAGGGCCGGAACCGCTCCGGGGAGGCGGGGCCGAGCAGGAGTTCCCCCTTCTCCGAGAGCACAATCAGCTTTCCGTCCGCCGCCATCAGCGAGCCCGCGCCCAGGCCCGCGACAGACCACTTCTCCCCGCCCGTGGCAAACTCCACGCATTTCAGGTCCGCCCCGCGCCCGGTGTCCCCATCGAGGCCGTAGAGATGGCCGCCGACCAGGACCGCGGAGTTCATCTGAGTCCCCAGGGCCTTGTTCTGCCACGCGACGTCCGGGTCCCCGTCCTTCATCTTCAGGAGCGCGCCGCCCCGGCCGTAGCCCGTGGAGATGAAGGCGCGGTCGCCGTCCACCACCGGGTCGGCGGCATTGCAGCCGTACTGCGTGACCCATTTCACGCGCCACGCCTCGCGGCCGGTCGCGAGGTCCACGGCGAGGTATGACGCCCCCGACCCCAGGAGGGCGATCCACGCGTCGCCGCGCTTCACCGGCAGCGGGGTCGAGTAGCCGGAGTCCTTGTCTGCGGACTTCCAGCGGACCTTCCCCGTGGCCTTCTCCAGCGCGAGCCCCGCCTCGCCCACGTTGAAGATCACGAGGTCGCCGTGCACGAGCGGCGAGCCCGCGTAGCCCCAGCCGGGGGTGCGCACCCCGGCCTCCTTGTGGACGTTGGCCGACCAGCGGACCTTCCCCGTGGCCGCCTCGAGGCAGAAGGCGTCTCCCCAGCGGCCGAGGACGTAGACCCGGTCTCCTTCGACCGTGGGCGTGGAGGTGGGCCCGCCCTCGAAGAACCTGTCGCCGAGGTCGGAGGGATACGAGTGCTTCCAGAGCAGCGTTCCCTTCGCGGCGTCGAGGCAGAAGAGGGTATCCACGTGGTCGACGTTCCCCAGAGTGAGGACGCGGCCCCCGGCCACCGCGAACGAGGAGAACCCGGTGCCGACCTCCGCGCGCCAGGCCACGGGCGGCCCGCCTTCCGGCCAGGCCTCCAGCCAGCCCGTCTCGGCGGAGATCCCGTTCCGCTGCGGCCCGCGCCACTGGGGCCAGTCGTCCGCGAACGCGGGCGACGCAGCGAGGAGCAGGAGCAGGGGCGCGGAACGCATGTGCATACAATACAAACGCCGTCCGCAGAACACCACGACCGCGATGCGTGTTGAATCCTTCATGACGACCCGACTCCTTGCGCTCTCCTTCCTTGCGGCCGCGGTCTCGGCGCAGGAGACCCCCGCGCGACCGAACATCGTCTGGATCCTGGTGGACGACATGTCCGCGGACTTCTCGTGCTACGGCGAGACGCTGGTCAAGACGCCGCACGTGGACCGGATGGCGAACGAGGGCGTGCGATTCAGCCGGGCGTTCACGACAGCGCCCGTCTGCTCGCCCTCACGCTCGGCGCTGATCACGGGGATGTACCAGTCGTCGATCGGGGCCCACCACCACCGGAGCGGGCGCGGCACTGAGAAGATCCTCCTGCCGGAGGGGGTGGCGCCCCTGCCGGCGATCCTGAAGAAGGCGGGCTACTGGACCTGCATCGGCGACCCGCGCCAGAAGGGCGCCCCCGGGAAGACGGACTACAACTTCGAGTGGGATCCGAAGATGTACGACGGCCCCGACTGGGCCGGTCGCGCCTCGGGCCAGCCCTTCTTCATGCAGGTCCAGCTGCACGGGGGGAAGAACCGGGAGGGTCCCAAGTGGGAGGAGATCGCGCGCCGCGAGCTGGGCGACCTGACGGACCCCGACGCGGTGCAGCTGCCGCCCTGCTACCCGCGCGACCCGGTCCTCCTCAAGGATTGGGCGCGCTACCTGGACGCCGTCCGCTTCACCGACCGGCAGGTGGGCGACGTGCTCAAGCGCCTCGAATCGGAGGGGATCCTGGACAAGACCGTGGTCTTCTTCCTGACGGACCACGGCATCAGCCACGCCCGCGGTAAGCAGTTCCTATACGACGAGGGCATCCGTATCCCTCTTGTCGTCCGCGGTCCCGGGATCCCGGCGGGGAAGCTCCGGCAGGACCTCGTGGAGCATATCGACCTTACGGCTTCGACGCTGGCGCTCGCGCGGGTGCCGGTCCCGAAGGGGATGCAGTCGCGCGACCTCTTTGCGCCGTCGGCCACGCCGCGCGACGTCGTCTTCTCCGCGCGCGACCGCTGCGACGAGACGGTGGAGCACCTCCGTTCGGTCCGCACCGCGAAGCACAAGTACGTCCGGAACTTCCTGCCGCAGCGTCCGCACCTCCAGCCGAACCGCTACAAGGACACCAAGCCGATCGTGAAGCGGCTCCGCGAGCTGCACGAGGCCGGGACGCTGGATGCGCTCCAGGAGAAACTCCTCTTTTCCCCGACCCGACCGCCGGAGGAGCTCTATGACCTGGAGGCCGATCCCTTCGAGGTGCGGAACCTCGCGGGAGACGAGGCGCAGCAGGGGACGCTCGCGACCCTGCGCGCGCGCCTGGACCGCTGGATGGAGGAGACGGGCGATCGCGGCCGAAGGCCTGAGCCAGAGTCGATGTACGACAGCGACATGGAAGTCTACCTGAAGGAGGTGAAGGGCCCGCAGCTGGAGATCCTGCGCCGGAATATCGAGCTCATGAAGAAGTGGGCGTCAGAGGGGAAGTAGGCGTCCGTCCTTCGACTCAGAAGCTCGCGCCCCGCTTGTTCCCATACCGCGAACCTGCGAGGCGGAGGACTCAGAACCCGAAAGCCAGGCCGAGGAAGTTGAAGAGCAGCAAGTCCTGGTTCTGCACGAAGACGCACTCGAAGTCGTAGGTCAGCCAGGCGTTCCCCACCACGCGGACGCCCGTCCGCG
>JAHFOZ010000090.1 GCA_023261405.1 Planctomycetota bacterium | reverse complement strand
ACGTCACGCGCGAGGAGATGCAGGAGATCGACCGCCGCGCGGTCGAGGAGCGCGGGATCCCGGTGGATATCCTCATGGAGAATGCCGGGCGTGCCGTGGCCGACGCGGCCTGCGAGCGCGTCTCTCCGGCCTGCATGGTGGTCGCGGTCTGCGGCAGGGGGAACAATGGCGGGGACGGGTTCGTCGTCGCGCGGCTCCTGGCGGAGCGGGGCTTCGAGGTCGAGGTCCTCGCCCTGGAGCACGCCTACGATCTCTCGACCGCGACGGGGCGGAACTGGGAGAAGGTGCGCGATACGCTGGACTTCGTGGGGCGGATCAAGCGGCGGCCCATGACCCTCTTCATCGACGCACTCTTCGGAACGGGCCTATCGCGCGAGGTGCGCGGCCGCGAGCGCGACCTCATCCTCGAGATGAACGCCCGGGACCGGCGCCGGTTCCCCGTGATCGCCGTGGACATCCCCTCGGGCCTGGACGCGAACAGCGGCCGCCCGCTGGGAGTCGCCGTCGAGGCCTCGATGACGGTTACGATGGGCCTCCCCAAGACGGGCTTCAAGGCGCCCGGGGCCGGGCGCTGGGTGGGGGAGCTGGTCGTGGCTGAGATCGGCTTCCCTGCGGACCTCCTGGGCGGTACAGTTGGGGAGCATGGGTAGGCCCGACCGGCTCCGCGAGATCCTGCTCAAGTGCTCCCGCGAGGAACTGCTCTCGCTCGCCGCGATCGTGCACGCCCTGCCCGAGCCGCCTCCCGAATGGGCCAACCTCAAGGACGCCGACCTCGTCAACAGCATTGTCCGCCAGTTGGGATACCAGGGATCCTCGAACATCGCCTTTCTCTGGCGCAAGGTCATGCACGGCCGCGACAAGGCGGGGGTGCCGTACGAGGAGGTCGTGGAGGTGCTGGTGGGCTCCACGCACCTCAATCGCGGGCTGGTCGACCGCTTCGCCGAGGAGATCGCCGATCCGCTCTACGCGCGGGAGCTCCTCTTCGCGCTGCTCTTCTCCCTGGCGCATCCGGCGGCTGCGGGGGGCGGGCCGGTCGAGGGGCGGCCGGTCAAGGAGTTGCTGGGCCGGGGGCTCGCGGCGGTCAAGTCGGCCGGATTCCTCCCGTACAAGCAGGTGCTCGAGGTGGCGCAGGCGGTGGCCCGGCTGGGGGCGGGGAAGGGCGGGGCGCCCGCGCTCAACGTGGGCCTCGTGCGCACGCTGGCGGCGCTGCTCGGGCCCGTGGGGACGACGCTCCAGGCGGTGGAGGCCGGCCGCGCGGCGGTGGCGCTGCAGGGGCCGAACCAGGCGGTGTGCGCGCTGGCCGTGGCGACGGTGGGCGCGCTGAGGATGAAGTACTTTCCGCTCCCGCTCGAGAGGCTCGCGGGACTTGAGAAATTCGTGGCGACGATCGACCAGGCGTGTCCCGAGTGCGCCCGGCCCTTGCCCGGGCCGGAGGCGGTCTGCGTCCTGTGCTGGGGGGCGCTCCACGAGGAGTGCGGCTCGAAGGTCCAGCGGATCGACATGGCGAAGATCGGCCGGGCCTGCGGCATCTGCCGGCGGAAGGACCTGGAGGGGGACGGGCTGCTGGTGCCCTTCGTGGGGACGTTCGCCCCGGGAGAGTGGGTGGCGTCGGCGGGCTACCGCGCGCAGGTGCTGAACAACCGGCTGGACCGGTCGGCGAAGCACATCGAGTCGGCGCTCCTGGGGGTGATGGACGGGGCGCGGGAGCTGCGACGGGAGGTGGCGGACGACCTCTCGAAGATGCTGCGCCGCGCCTTCGGCTACCTGTACGTGATGTTCTTCATGACGGTCTTCCTCACGCTCTTCGGGATCGCCTACTTCCGGACGTCGGGGACGCAGCCCGGAGGGGCTTTCAACCCCGGGGTCTACTTCCGGCTTTCCCTCGTGGTGATGATCGTGCTCCCGCTGGGGATCTGGTTCTTCGGCGCGCTGTGGCGGGCGTCGCGGAACGCGAAGCGGGAGGAGTTCGAGCAGGGGGGCGAGGGGGGCCGCCTGGGGCTCAAGGACTACCTCTTCGGGTTCCTCTACTACGAGCATCCCATCGAGAACATCTGGGGGCCGATCGCGCTCCTCGGGACGACGCTCGCCGTCCTGATGTGGCTCTTCCTCTTCCGTTAGGGATCAGCGCTTGCCCTGCATACCCGAGTGCCCCGATCCAAGTTGTTCTTGATCGTTAGACTTTCAGGTATTCCTGAGATGATCCACCTCCTGCTCCTTTTGGCTGAGAACGGGGAACAGCAAGGCCGCCTTCCTCAGGCACCCCAGGAGAGTGCAGCGTCGCTGGCGGAACTGTTCTCGGCGGACGACATCGTCGTCCGCGATCGCAACATTGGGGCGGTCATCGAGCGGGGAATGAACGTGGTCTCCGCGTTGCGCACGATCGAGGCGGGGGATTTCAAGCCGGAAGTCAAGGCGGGAGCCCGGTCTGCGCGCCAGGAAATCCTCCGCAGGCATCGGGTCTCGTCTTGCAAGGCCCCGACCGACGTCAGGGTTTCCATTCCCGCGGGGGAGTATCCCCTGGAGGAGGCGGCAGCGCGGGCACTCAAGCCGTTCGGCCTGACGGAGTTCGCGGTGGACAGGGCCATCGAGGGACGGCGCTTCCAGTTTGCGCTCGAGAGTTCGAGCGTGTGGACGTCCATCCACGAGATATGCCGTCAGGGGAGACTGTCCTGGAAGACGACCCACGATCAGAACCACTCCCGGTTGGTCTTCCACGAAATCCAAGCCGCCGCCCCGGAGAAAATGTTCGCCTTGGTGGGACCCTACCGGCTGCAGGGAAAGATCGAGACGGAGTGGCAGGATTCGCTCCTCGTCCTGGCGCTGGGGGTTCCTCCCGGCCAGGCCGTCCATGAAGCGTCCGTCTCAAAGCTCACGTTCAAGGACGTCGACGGTCGTCTTGTGGAGGTCGACAAGGTCGAAGCTTTCTTCGACAGTACTCGGATGCGCCGCCTGTACGGACATTGCACGCTGGCCCTGATCCGGGGGAATGCGGACGTTCTCAAGCGCATCGTCCGGATCGAGGGCGATCTCCTCGTCAAGACCCCGGATGAGCTTCGCCTGGTCGACTTCGATCTGCCCGCGATTGCGAAGAACACGAAGATTCCAATTCAGATCGGCGATTCAAAGGGAGACGCCGAGATCCTGGAGTCTCACTCCAAGGACGACGTGAACCTGTACTTCGACATGGCTGCACTGCCGAAGGGCCAGTTCCTCTCATGGATCGAGGATGAGCACCACGAGTTCCTGCTTGGCGTGCATGCGTGGCAATCGGACAGCAGCGGAAACATCATCGTGGGGCACCCCGCCAAAGCCCTTCCAAAATGGCTTGTCGTGGCCCGAGTCGAGAGGGAGTCGGGGAAGTCCTACGCCTTTGATTGCCGCAGACAGAAACCCTAGCCTGGCAAGACGTGAAGAAAGGTGCTCGCGCTTGTCGTGTTCCTCGGTCTCGTTGACCGCAACCACTCCCTCGAAGCCCTGAGGGGAGTGCCCTCGCCTACCTACCCCCGGTCGACTTGCACTTTTGACAAAGATCGAATTGGCAGCCCCGGTTAGAAAGCCCACGGCCCCGTCCACAGCGGCGCAGAATATATTCATAGATCCCTTGACACGGCGCATTTTTTCTGTATCCTGTGCATCAACAAATTTACGCATGCGTAAATTTGTAATCTTTGGGGGAAGGCCGAGGGCATCGCGAGGGGGAGTCCGGAAAAGGATCCCGGGAAAGTCCCGGGATGGGAAAGGAGAGGGTGCTGGCCTTGAGGGGAGGGGGCTGCCGTGCCGCGCGGACCGCGCGGTCTTTCACTCCGGAGGGAGCCGACGATGGATGATCCCGCCGCCCGACGTACCTCCCAGTTCTGCCGCATCCTGGGGAACCCGCTTGCCTACCGCATCGTTCGCCGCCTCGACGGCCGCACGCTCCGCCCCATGGAACTCGCCCGCGACCTCGGCGTCTCGGCCACTTCCGTCGTGAACCAGCTCAAGCATCTCAAGCTCGCCGGCGTCGTCCACTTCCGCTCCTCCGGCATACGCCGCGCCGGCCGCAAGGTCGAATACTGGCTGGCCGACGGCCGCCTCGGCCGGACCGTCGAAAGTCTCGAGAACTGCGTTCGCAAGCTGCGCTGACCCGGATGTGGTAAGATTCCCCCGATGACGCTGCGCGAGGCGATCCTCTGGGTGGGGCAATACTCCGCGTGGATCGCGGCCGGGTTCGCCGCCCCCCCGGTCCTCGCCTTCCTGTCCGGCCTGGTCCACGGACGGGACAACGGGGGCAAGGCCCCCTGGAGCTACCTCTACTCCCTCCTCGTCCACGCCGTCTGCTTCCCAGGCATGCTCTCCGCCGTCCTCACCGGCTACTCCCTCTTCTTCGAGAAGGACAACCTCCTCGACGTGAGCCTCGTGGTCTACCTCGTCCCGCTCCTCTCCATGGCCCTCACCCTCATCCTCATCCGGAAGAACGTCTCCTTCGACCTCGTGCCCGGCTTCGACCGCATCTCGGGCCTCCTCACGATGATCGGGGTGACCTTCATCCTCGTCCTGGCGATCCACAAGACCCGCATCCTCCTTGTCTTCTTCGGCTCCGTTCCCATGCTCATCGCCCTCGTCGCGGGGCTCTACGCCCTCCTCAAGTGGGGCACGTACATGGCCTTCCGCCGCAAGGACGAACCGAAGGAGAAGCCTCCCGGATTCCCCTCCCTCCCCAAGGTTTGAGCCACGCGCCCCCGTGTGCTAAGCTCCTCTCCATGCCCCGCTTCCTCATCCTCTCCGCCTCCGCCGGCGCCGGGCACAATCGCGCCGCCGAGGCCCTCCACGAGAGCGCCCGCGCCTACTGCCCCGGCACCGAGACGGAGTGGGTCGACTCGCTCAAATACACCAATCGCCTCTTCGCCCGACTCTACCAGAAGATCTTCCTCTGGCTGGTCAACGCTTCGCCCTCCCTCTACGGCATCATCTACAAGGAGACCGGGAAGAAGGTCGAGCACCGGACCGACAAGGTCGTCGAGCTCCACGACCGCCTCGCCTACCGCAAACTCATGGCCCACGTGGAGGAGTTCCGGCCCGACGCGATCCTCTGCACCCACTTCCTGCCCTCCAACGTCATGCTCGCCAAGAAGGTCGCCGTGCCGGTCTACGTCGTGGTGACCGACTTCGACGTCCACCCGCTCTGGATCAACAAGAGGGCTGCCGGATACTTCGTGGCCAGCGAGGGTGTCAAGGTCCTCCTGGTTCGCGCCGGCTACCCCGCCGACCGGATCCGGGTCACCGGCATCCCCATCCATCCGCTCTTCGCGCGGGAGATCCCCCCCACGCCCTCCGACCGGCCGCGGCTCCTCTTCATGAGCGGCGGCTTCGGGATGGGGCACATGGAGGAGGCCCTGGAGTGCCTCCTGGCGATCCCCAAACCCTTCCACCTCGCCGTCATTGCGGGGAAGAACGAGAAGCTGAAGAAGCGCCTCGACGCGGTCGCCCGGGGCCGCTGCGAGGTCCACGGGTTTGTCACCAACGTCCACGAGTTCATGGCGGCGAGCGACCTCATCATCACCAAGGCCGGCGGGCTCACCGTCTCCGAATGCCTCGCCCGCTCGCTCCCCATGGTCCTCTTCGCGCCCATCCCCGGCCAGGAGGAGTGCAATTCCGACCATCTCCTGGAGAAAGGCGCCGCCGTCAAGGCCCGCTCGCTCGACCTCCTCGACCACAAAGTCCTGGAGCTCTTGGAAAACCCCGCCCGCCTTGATATGATGAGACGCTCCGCGGCCGCTGCCGCGCGCCCCTACGCCGGCCGCGACATCCTCCGCCACGTGCTCGATGAAGATTCTGCTCGCCGATGACGAGAAGACGATCGCCGTCACCCTCGGCGACGCGCTTCGCGGCGCCGGCTACACCGTCACCGTGGTCTCCGACGGCGAGCAGGCCCTCAAGGCCGCCCAGGACGACCCCTTCGACTGCCTGATCACCGACATCCGCATGCCCAAGGTGGACGGGCTCACCCTCCTTCGCCGGGTCAAGGAACTCCAGCCCTCCTGCAAGGTCGTCCTCATCACCGCCTACGCCAGCGTGGAGGCCGCCGTGGCCGCCATCAAGGACGGCGCCGAGGACTACGTCCAGAAGCCCTTCTTCAACGACGACGTCATCGCCCGCCTCCGGAAGCTGGAACGGATCCTCGACCTCGAGCAGGAGAACCGCCGCCTCAAGGAGGAACTCGCCGGTCGCCACCAGTTCGGGTCGATCATCGGGAAGTCCCCCAAGATGCAGGCGGTGTACGACCTCGTGGCCTCCGTCTCCCAGAGCGAGGTCAACGTCCTTGTCGAGGGGGAGAGCGGGACGGGCAAGGAACTCGTGGCCGAGGCGATCCACTTCAACTCGCCGCGGCGGGGGCGGCCGCTCGTCAAGATGTCCTGCAGCGTCTTCCCCGAGAGTCTCATCGAGGACGAGCTCTTCGGCCACGTGAAGGGCGCGTTCACCGACGCCCGGAGCGACAAGTCCGGCCGCTTCGAGCGCGCCCACACGGGGACGATCTTCATCGACGACATCGACGATCTCCATCCACTCCCGCAGGTGAAGCTCCTGCGCGTGCTGCAGGAGCGCGAGTTCGAGCGCATCGGGATCGTCGAGCTCGTCAAGATCGACGTGCGCATCGTGGTGGCCACGAAGAAGGACCTCTGGGACCTGGTCCAGAACAACCTGTTCCGGGAGGACCTCTTCCACCGCCTCAACGTCGTCAAGGTGCGCATCCCGCCGCTCCGCGAGCGGCGGGAGGACATCCCGCTCCTCGCCTCGCATTTCATCGAGAAGAACGGCCGGGGGAAGGGCTTCGCCGTGACGCCGGAGGTGCTCGAGGCGTTGCAGGGATACTCGTGGCCCGGAAACGTGCGCGAGCTGGAGCATGCCATCGAGCGGGCGATCGCGCTTGCCGGCAACGATCTCGTGCTCAAGAAGGAGCACCTGCTCCGGCCGCTCAACATGCCGGGGACGGACGTTTCGCCCACGGGCAAGCTCTCCAGCCTCAGGGAGACGGTGGCGGAGTGCGAGGCGCGCCACATCAAGAGCGTCCTCGCCTACACCCAGGGCCACCGCGGCGAGACGGCGCGCATCCTGGGCATCACGCGGAAGAACCTCTGGGAGAAAATGAAGGAGTACGGCATCGAGGGGCCGCCCTAGCGGAAAACGGTTTTTCGGCGATTCTCGTTCGTCTAAGATGGGATGAATATGATTCCCGGGACCGCCACGCGGAAGAGCAGCCCGTGGCCCCTCCTGGCGATCCTGCTCCTCATCGGGCTCCTCTCGGTGTTTCTCTTCCTCCAGTGGCAGAAGCGCCCTCCCGCGGTGGTCAAGGAGCATCCTCCTGAGGCCGTCTCTGAGCCCGCGCCTCCCTCCCCGACCCCGGGCCCCGCCTCCCCCCCGGCTCCGATCTCCGGCCCCTCCGCCGCGGAACTGGCCGCCCGGGCGAAGCAGGAGGCGGATCTCCTCCTGAGGCTCGAAGAGGCCCGCGAGGCTCTCAAGGGGAAGCGGTGGGACGCCGCCCTGGCCTCGCTGGCGGATGCACGCAGGATCCGCGAAGTCGCCGCGATCAAGGAGATCGAGGACGCCGTGTCCGCCGGCCGGAAGGCCGAGGCGGACGCCGCCGCCGCGGCCCGCTTCAAGATGCTGGAAGCCTGGGCCGCGCGCAAGCCCGCCCTCAAGGAACTCCAGGACAAGAGCTTCTGGGACCAGGCGACCCACGCCCTTGCGGACTTCGCAAGGGAGCATCCCGCGGCGCCCGAGGACGGCGATTTCCGCGCCTTCGAGAAGGAACTGGTCGAACTGCGACGGGACTCCAACGGCGCCTTCGACAACGGGATGAAGAAGGCGAAAGCGCTCGCCTCGGAGGGGAAGACCGGCGCCGCCATCGAGACGGCCAAGATCGCCCTCCTCAATTATCCGGAGCGGAATCCGGAGGTGAAGAAGTTCCTCCAGGGACTCCGGCAGAACGACGTCGCCGCGAAGATGGTCCGCATCCCGGACCACGAGTGCTGGGTGGGGAGCGACGACCACCCCGACGAAGGAGGCCGCCGGAAAGTGAGGCTCCCGACGTTCTTCATCGACAAGTACGAGGTCACCAACGACGAGTACCTCCTTTTCGTGACCGAGACGGGGCATCCCCCGCCGTCGCACTGGCCGCTCGGACAGCCCCCGCCGGGCCTGGGGAATCACCCGGTGGTCAAAGTCTCCGCGGCCGACGCCGAAAAGTACGCCGCCTGGGCGGGCAAGCGCCTGCCCAGCGCCGGGGAATGGGAGGTCGCCGCGCGCGGCATCGACGGCCGCGAGTTCCCCTGGGGAGCCGTCTTCAACAAGAAGGAGAACGTCTTCCACTGCAACAGCCTGGAGTACTGGCAGGTTTACAAGCAGTCCGCGCGCGCCACCACGCCCGTGGACTTCTTCGACCGTGCCGACGGCCAGCGGGCTAACGGCGAGAGCGCCTGGGGCGTACAGGGCTTGGGTGGCAACGTGTGGGAATGGACCTCCACCCGGGTGCCCGGCCCGGGCCCGGCCGGCGCGGAGTTCCAGATCCTGAAAGGGGGATCCTTCATGACGCTGGCGCGCGCGGTCCGCTGCGCCAACGTCTGGGCGGAGGACCCCAGGTACCAGGGCGTCGACGTGGGGTTCCGCTGCGCGATGGTTGTCAAGTGACCTTCTCGAGTCCTCCGGGCAAAGAGGCCGGTGCCTTCGGGCTCGGGGACCTGCCCGACCGCGACCTCGTCGTCCGCTGCCAGCACAACGACCCTGACGCCTTCGCCGAGCTCGTCGCCCGCCACCAGGACCGCGTCTACACCGCCATCACCCGCTTCTGCGGCGACTCCGAGGACGCCTGCGACATCACCCAGCGCGCCTTCATCAACGCCTTCCGGAAGATCCACGACTTCAAGGGCGACGCCGCCTTCTCCACCTGGATCTACCGGATCGCCTTCAACCAGGCCATCTCCTTCCGCCGCGAGCACAAGCGCCCCTCCGTCTCGATCTACTCGAAGGACGACGAGCTCATCGCCGAACCCGCCGATGACCGCAGCCCCGCCGAGGGCCTCGAGAGCCGCGAAACGCAGAAGAAGGTCCAGCAGGCCCTGGACCAGCTGGAGGAGAGCGACCGCCAGATCATCCTCCTCAAGGACCTTCAGGGACACTCCTACGACGAGATCTCGGAGATCCTGCAGGTTCCCAAGGGCACCGTGCGCTCCCGGCTCCACCGCGCCCGGCTGGAATTGAAGTCGAGATTGAAGTCGTTTATCGGAACCTTCCCATGAGACCCTGCGTCGAAGAGGCGTGGAAGACGTGATGGAACGGGCCGACGACCCCTACGCCCCGACCGCACCCGGAACGAAGCTCCCGGGGGGGCCCTCGGCCGGCGACCCCGGCCTCGTGGGAAGGCGCATCGGCGTCTACGAGATCCTCGAGGAGGTCGGCCGCGGCGGCATGGGCGTGGTCTACCGCGCCCGGGACAAGTCGCTCGACCGGGACATCGCCCTCAAGGTCCTCCAGCCGTCGCTCTCGAAGGACGCGGAGTTCGAGCGCCGGTTCATCCGCGAGGCCCGCACGGCGGCGAAGCTGGACCACCCGAACATCGTCCAGGTCCACACCGCCGGCCGCTTCGAGGACGTGCTCTACATCGCGATGCAGCTGGTGCGGGGCCGCACCCTCCAGGAACTCATGCACGAGAGGGGGCGTGTCCTCCCGGCCGAGGCGCTCGCCATCATTCGGCAGGCCGCCGAGGCCCTGGCCGCCGCGCACGCCGCCGACCTCGTCCACCGCGACATCAAGCCCAACAACATCATGCTGGACGAATCCGGCCGGGTGAAGCTGATGGACTTCGGCCTCATGCGCTCCAGTCTCAGCGGCGAGAAGATCACCCAGCAGGGCGAGTTCTTCGGGACCCCCGAGTACGCCTCGCCCGAGCAGTGTGAGACCTCCGTGCTCGACGGCCGCTCCGACATCTATTCGCTGGGCGCCGTGCTCTACGAGATGCTCTCGGGGAAGATGCCCCACGTCGCCGAGACGCCGCTGGCGCTCTTCAACAAGATCCTCAGGGAGGAGCCGCTCCCGCTCCGCTCGCTGAATCCGAAGGTGCCGGCGGAAGTCGACGCCCTCGTGCGCCGCATGATGGCCAAGAAGCGCGAGGAGCGCTTCGCCTCCGCCGCGGAGCTGGCCGAGGAGGTCCGCAAGATCGAGCTCGGAATCACCGGGGCCACCGCCCGGGCCTTCCCCCCGCCCCGCCCGGGTCGCGCCGCCCTCGTGGCCGCGACCCTCGCCCTGGTCGCCTGCGCCGGGATCGCCTGGGTCTTCCTCCGCCCCGCCCCCGCGACGCCTCCGACGCCGATCGTCACGCCGAAGCCCGCCAGGATCAAGCTCGTGGTCTTCGACCTCAAGCAGGGCATCCCCGGGCCCGAGACCGCCTGGTACGAGATCGCCCTCTCGGATATGCTCATCGCCTCGCTCTCCCAGCAGCCCTTCCTCGAGGTCTCCACGCGCGACCAGCTTCTGTGGAAGGTCCAGGAGATGCGCCTCGAGGGCGCCGTCACCGACGACCGCCGCGCCGTCCTCACCCAGGAGCTGGGCGCGAACGCGTACCTGGCGGGCAGCTACTACGTCCAGGGCGGCAAGATCCGTCTCACGCTGAAGGCCTTCCGTCTCCCGGACAACGCGCCTGCCTTCCCCGTGAAGACGTTCGACCGGGGCGAGAAGGACCTCTTCGGCCTCGTGGACGAGGCCGCCCGCGCGGTGGCGCATGACCTCGAGAACCTCGCCTCGGGCTCGGCTGGGGTCGTTGCGATGGCCACCCCGGAGGCCGGCGCGGACCGGGAGCTGAAGCTCGCCGCGGCCCCCGCCCAGGATGAGAAGAGGGCGCTCTCGGAACCCCAGGCGCCGGCCCCCGCGGCGCCTCCGGCCGCAGGCGCGGCCCGGGGCGACAAGGCCAGGACCGAGGGGGTGGCCCCCTCTCGCCCGGGCGAGCTCCTGCGGGACACCGAACACGGCGCCCAGCAGCGCGAACGCCGCAAGGCGGACGGCGCCTCCCTCAACGACCAGGAGCGCGTCCAGGCGTGGTACCAGAACCGCCAGGCCCTCGAGCAGTGCAAGCTGGGCAAGGCAGATTTCGAGCCGGCGTTGGAATGGCTCCGCGTCCACATCCAGGAGGAGGAGCTGGACTCGCCCGCCCGCCGGATCACCCTGAAGGACGCCCTGGCCAAGGCGCAGGCCTGGAAGGGCAACTCTGCCATGGAGTTCGTCTGCGGCGGCTGCCAGGCCGTCTCCCCCGAGTTCGGCCGCTGCGAGAAGTGCCGGAAACCCATGGTCCTTCGCATCAAGATCGCGCCTGCCGCGGAGAAGAAGGAATGAGCTGCGCCTACGACAAGGAAAGGCTCACCGGCTACTATGACGGCGAGCTCGCCCCGTCCGACAAGGTCGAGGTCGAGAAGCACATCTCGGCCTGCTCCGAGTGCCTCCGGGATCTCGGGGAGATCAAGTCGTCGGCGCTCCTGGTGAAGGAACTGCCGCGCCTCCGCGCGCCCGCGTCCATCGCCCAGGCCGTCGCCCGGGAGATCCGCCCGGCGGGCCGGCTCCACTCGCTCGAGAAATGGCGCAAGGGGATGTTCTGGGGGGTCTCTGCCGCGGCGGCGCTGCTCGTCGTCGTCAACGTGGTCTACTTCACCGGCGACCCCAAGGAAGCGGACCCGGTCGCCCGCTCAGGCGATCCGGGCCTCGGCTGGACTGCGCCGCTGCCGAAGGCGTCGCCTGCGGATGAAACGGCCAACCGCTCCCGGGGCGCCCAGGATCACGCGGAGCGGGAGAAGAAGGCGACGTTTGGCGACTCCCAGCGCCGGTCGCTGGACGAGGCCGCGCGGAAAGTCGTCAAGAACGAGACCGCGGACGAGGACCTGAAGAAGCTCGAGAAGGACGTCGCCTCCGCTTCCAAGAAGGGGGCCGAGGACGGCAAGCTCCGCGAGGAAGCCGCCAAGGCCGCGCCCGCTCCGCCCCCCGCGGCCGCCCCCGCCCCGAAACCCCAGGCCCCGAAGGAACTCCTGGCCCGGGAACCCAAGCCGGAAGCTTCCCTGGAGGCGAAGAGGCCGATCGCGCCCGCTGCGCCGGCCCCTGTTCCGGGAGAAGCCCGCAAGGACGCCCGCGACCGCGCGCTCGCCGCCGGCGAGGAACAGAAGCCCGGGCTCCGCCAGGGCGCGCTGGAGCCGGCCAAGGGCAAGGACGCGGGGCCCGGCGCCCCGGCGCTGACCTGCCTCCTCGTGACCGCCTCCGACGCGGCCGCCACCCGTCGCACGGCGCAGGAGTTCGGCCAGGCCAGGTCGGAGACCGGTGGCCTGAGCTACTCGGTGCACGGCACGCAGCGGGGGACCGCCGGGGCCCCGGAGCCCGTGGAACTCTTCCTGACGGACCGCCAGATCGAGGAACTCAAGCAGACCCTCGCCGCGCAGCAGGCCGCGGTCCTGGCGGTGGCCACCCCCGAGGAAGCGGGCGCCATGTGCGTCACGCGCGTCCAGCAGCAGGCCGGGGACAAGGCCCTCGCCGGCGCGGCGGGCGGGCGCGCCCCCGCGGGCCCTGCGGACCCGGGCGTCCCGGCGAAGAAGCCCTCCGAGCCCGCGAAGCCGGCCGCGGAGAACGCATCGAAGGAGGCCGGTGCGCCCCAGCTTGAGAAGGCCGAAGCCGAGCGCTCGAAGGCCGATGCCCCCGTCGCCGGCGCCAAGTCCGAGCCGCGCCGCCGCGTCCTGCTCTACTTCCGCGCGGCGCTGCCCGGCGAGGTCGTGCCTCCCGCCGCGGAGAAGAAGAAGTAACCCGCGTCAGGGCACCGGGTCGTACCCGTGCCCGCCCCAGGGCGCGCAGCGGACGAGCCGCCGGAGCCCGTAGAAGACCCCCTTGAGCGCCCCGTGCTTCTGGACCGCCTGGATCATGTAGTTCGAGCAGCTGGGGAAGTAGCGGCACGCGGGCGGCAGGATGGGCGCCACCACGAGCTGGTAGAGGCGCACCGGGAGGATCACGAGGAAGCGCATCAGCGGATCCCTGTCCGGTGCTTCCGCACCAGCTGGAGCAGGACGAACTCCACCTGCTGCCGCTTGAGGTCGCCGGGAGGCTGGGTGGGGACGGCCACGATGTCGAGCCCGGGGCCGATCGCCGCCTTGTTCTTCCGGAACGATTCGCGCAGCAGGCGCTTCCAGCGGTTGCGGAGGACCGCGATGCAGACCTTGCGGGGGATGCTCACGGTGAACCGGGAGACCGCGAGCGTGGTGGGCAGCACGTGGATCCGGAAGAACCTGGCGTGATGCCGCCGGCCGCCCCGGTAGACGGCATCGATCTCCTTCTGCTTCCGGAGCCGGTCGTCCCGCGTCAGGCGTTCGTCCACGCCCCCATGATAGCGGGTCGGGGGGATACTCCCATCACGATCTCGCCCGTTCCCCGTTGAGCGCCCTCCCGATGAACGTGGTGCGGACGACCCAGCGGTAGGTGGCCAGGCAGACCGCCAGCGTCGGCGCCGATACGAGCAGCAGGTACTTGAGCGGTCCGGGCCAGGGCAGCTCTGCCGTCAGGATCTGGAAGCAGGCGGCGACGGGGAGGTGGAGGAGGTACGACCAGTACGACGCGTCCGAGAGCCAGCGGACCCAGGGGCGGGGCGCGGAGAAGAAGCGCGTGAAGATTCCCAGGAGCGCGAAGGCCATCGTCCAGGTGAAGAGCGCGCTCGCGTAAAG
>JAHFOZ010000089.1:12768-13750 GCA_023261405.1 Planctomycetota bacterium | reverse complement strand
CACGATCCCCGACGTCGTCAAGGCGATCGTCGCCCAGACGGGCGGGATCTTCCGCGAGGAGGATTTCCTCCCGGTCCCCTGCGCCCACCCCAACTGCCACATGATGACGTACGTCTACCGTGGCGCCGGGAAACCCGTGCCCGTCTCGCGATTCCTCGACATCCGCAAGAACGCCGACCTGGTCGCAAACACCCTCGTCTACACCCCGGCGAAGGCGAAGGCGATCGTGGCGGCGTTCCTGAGGCGCGAGAAGGGATGTTGCGACCCCGTCGGCACCAAGTTCATGGAGACCGCGCTCGCGGAAAAGCTCACGGGCGCCGAGGTCTTCCGCATCACGCTGACGGCGTTCCTCGACAAGCACATCTTCGACGTGCGGCGCGTCATGAAGTGCTGCATCGCTTTCCTCCTGCCGAGCGGTCACACCGTCCCCTTCTGCGCCTATAACACGCTCTACCGGGACGGGACGGTGCCGCTGCCGCCGCTCAAGAAATGACGGGCCGTCACCTCTACGCAGTTTTTCAGGGGCTTGCCCTGCTGACGGCACTCGCGCTCCGCCGCCGTCCCCCCCTGCCGTGGAAGCAGCGGGCGGCGGTCCTGGCGGGCGCGATCTTCGGCGCGGGAGTGGGGGCGAAGCTCCCCTTCGCCCTCCTGAGCCAGGAGCCCTTCTTCAGCGCCCCCGCCTGGTTCACCGATGGGAAGACGATCCTCTCCGGCCTCGCCGGCGGCTACCTCGGCGTCGAGCTGGCCAAGCTCCTGGCGGGCATCCGCGAGAAGACGGGAGACGGTTTCGCGGTCGCGCTCGCGGCGGCGGTCGCGATCGGCCGCTGGGGCTGCTTTTTCAACGGTTGCTGCGGCGCCCCTCGGGTGCCGGTCTACGAGAGCGCGTTCCACGCCTCGATGGCCTTGCTCCTCTGGCGCCTTCAGCGCGCCGAGGCCTTGCGCTGGCAGCTGATCAAGCTCTACCTGATCGCCTATTGCGCCT
>JAHFOZ010000089.1:0-12758 GCA_023261405.1 Planctomycetota bacterium | reverse complement strand
CGGCGGCGCTCGCGGCGGCGATGGCGCTCCTCTGGCGCCGCGACGAACGGCTCAAGCGCTTGCATAAAGCCCCGCACCCGCCCCGCGAACCCGCGGATTTCGGACCGCAGGCACCCCCTGCCCGGTAGAATCGCGGCGATGCTCTACGTGATGGCCACGCCCATCGGGAACCTGGAGGACCTGACGGCCCGGGCGCTGCGGATCCTCAAGGAGGCCGACGCGGTCGTGAGCGAGGACACGCGGACCACGCTCAAGCTGCTGAGCCACCACGGGATCCGGAAGCCGGTCGTGGCCTACTTCCACCACAGCCCGCCGCGCCGGCTGGGGGAGCTCCTCGAGCGGCTCAAGCGCGGCGAGACCCTGGCGCTCGTGACGGAGGCCGGCACCCCGGGGGTGAGCGATCCGGGCTCGCGCCTCGTGGAGGCGGCGCTCGAGGCCGGGGTCAAGGTGGTCCCCGTCCCGGGCCCCTCAGCCGTGGCGGCCGCCGCGAGCGTCTCCGGCTTCGACGCCGACTCGTTCCACTTCGCGGGCTTCCTGCCCCGGAAGCCGGGCAAGCGGCGCAAGGCGCTCCGCGCGCTGGCCGGCCTCGACGCGACGCTGCTCTTCTTCGAGTCGCCCCACCGGGTGATCGATACCCTCGAGGACATGCTGACGGAGCTGGGCGACCGCCGCCTCACGCTCTGCCGCGAGCTCACGAAGATCCACGAGGAGGTCCGGCGGACGACGGTGGGAAAAGCGCTGGAGCGGTTCCGGGGGGAGGAGCCCCGCGGCGAATTCACCCTCTCGGTCGAGGGCGCGCCGCGGAAGCGGGACCGCGAGGACCCCCTGCCGGCGGATCAGTAGGCGCCGATCTCGAATCCCAAGAGGATCGACAGGTTCGTCTCGGTGGACACGGAATCCTGGTGGAACTCGGTCCTGACGAGGTCGGCCACGATGCCGAGCCTCAGGCGCAGGAGCTGGGTGAGCCGCGCCGTGGCGCCCACTTCGGCCGAGGCCATGTGCGCCACCTCGTCGTGGAACTGCGAAAGGTGGCTTTCCATCCACATCGGGCCGGCCGAGAGGTCCCCCCGGAACTCGAACTCCTGCGTGAGGGGGAGACGCGCCTCGAGGCCGACGAGCAGGCCCCGCAGGAAAATGCCCTCATGGACGCCGCTGGGAGGTTCGGAATTCTCGAAATCGTAGTGCCGGTACGTGGTCGTGAGCGCCAGGCCGGGGCCGATTCCCAGGGCGTAACGGACGTAGACGCCCGTCTCGGTCCCGAGGTCCAAGTCGTTGCCGAACGAGGTGTACAGCATCCCGGCATCGAAGCGGCTGTTGATGTAGATGTAGGCCATGATGGCCTCGGAGTCCTGCTCCGGGGGCAATTCCTGGACGGGACGGGGCTCCTCCTGCGGCTGCTGCGGATGCCGCGCGCTCTCCGGGAAGGGGAGCGGCTCGTAGCGCATCTCCCTGGGCACGTCGTACCCTCCGCCGTCCGCCGGAGCCCCGAGAAACGCGAGCGCAAAGACAAGGTATCCCATCGTCAGAATCCCCTTCAACGTCCGCTCGTTAGATCGACCGGAAGCCCCGATCTCTTGAGGCTATCTTCGAGAGGATGCGTCCGAAGGCCGGATGCCAAGAACGTCGCTCCCCGAGAAAGGGGACTTCCCCGAGGACCGGCATTCCGGTCTCCTCTTCGATCGCCGCGCGGTTCGTCCGCTCCGCCGCTCCGCGGCGGAACCGCTCGTGGTGGTTGATCACGATCCCGAGGATGCGGAGGCGGAACGCGCGCGCGGCCAGGACGGTGAGCGCCGTGTGATTGATCGTCCCCAGCGTGGGACGGGTCACGATGAGCAGCGGGAGACGCAGGCGGCGGACCAGGTGGGCCACCGTGAAGCGGGGCCTGAGCGGGACGAGGAGACCGCCCACGCCTTCCACGATGAGCGTTTCGTGCAGGGCCGAGAGACGCTGGAAGGCCTTCCAGACGCGGTCGAGGTCGACCCGCCGGCCGGAGAGGCGGGCCGCGACGCTCGGCGCGAGGGGGGGGACCAGGCGGATGGGACTCACGAGGTCGAAGGGGTCCGAGACGCCCGAGGCCTCGCGGAGGAGGCGGGCGTCCCCGGGGACGCCGCGCGACCCGCTGGCCACGGGCTTCATGACCCCCACGTCCGCGCCGCGGCGCCGGAGGGCGGCGGCGAGGCCGGCGGCTACGAAGGTCTTGCCGACGCCGGTGTCCGTGCCGGTGACGAAGATCGACGGGATCATACGCGGTTCACTCCGCCGCCTCGGAGGACCTGCCTTCGTCGGGGGGTCCCGACCAATCCCTGGGGAAGCGCTTGGTGTTCTTGCAGGCCGGGTAGGCGCTGCAGGCGATATAGCCCCCGCGCCTTCCACGGCGGATGCGCATGGGCTTGCCGCACTTGTCGCAGTCCTCCTTGTAGTCCCCGGGGATCTTGAGCCGCCGGCCCCCGCGGGGCAGCGAGCGCGTGCCTTTGCAGTCCGGGTAGCGCGTGCATCCGAGGAAACGCCCGAGCCGGCCGGACCTGGCGATCATGGGGGCCCGGCAGAGCTCGCACGAGGCGCCCGGGGTCGCCCCGCCGGGAAGCGGCTGGGTGCCGCGGCACCCGGGGTATCCCGAGCAGCCCAGGAAGCCGCCGTGCTTGTTCCAGCGGACGAGCATGGGCTTCGCGCACTTCTCGCAGGTCTTTCCCGGAACCTCCTGCCCCTTCTCGTCCTCCATCTCCTGCGTGGCCTTGACCAGGTCGGCGGCGAAGGAGGTGTAGAACTCCCGAAGCACGTCCACCCACGGGCGCTCGCCATTCTCGATCCGGTCGAGGTCCTTCTCCATCGCCGACGTGAAGCGCGTGTTCACCAGGGTGTCGAAGTGCTTCACGAGCTTGTCGTTGACCAGCGTCCCGAGCTCGGTGGGATGGAGCCTGCCCTCCTCGTCCCGGACGTACCCGCGGTCCTGGATCGTGGAGAGGATCATCGCATAGGTGCTCGGGCGGCCGATCCCGTGATGCTCGAGGGCCTTCACGAGCGACGCCTCCGTGAACCGGGGCGGGGGCTCGGTGAAGTGCCGCCGCGGGAGGAGGTCGAGCAGCTCCGGCCGGTCCCCGGCCTCGAGCGGCGGGAGGATCTGCTCGCCCTCCCGGAGCGCGTGGCCGGTGAGACGGGTGAAGCCGTCGAACTTGAGCTCGCGCCCGCGGGCGGAGAATTCCGCCCGGCCGGCGCGGATCCCGGCCTCCGTCAGCAGGAACCGCGCGGGCTTCATCTGGGAGGCCACGAAGCGCCTCCAGGTGAGCCGGTAGAGCTGGAACTGGTCGCCGGTGAGATAGCGCCTGAGCTCCTCCGGCCTGCGCCGGACGCCGCTGGGCCGGATCGCCTCGTGGGCCTCCTGGGCGCCCTTCCGCGCGGCACGGAAGACGGGCTTCTCCGGCACGTACGGCGCGCCGAACTCCCCTGCGATGAAGGCCCGCACCTCACCGAGCGCCTCGGCGGCCACGCGGAACGAGTCGGTGCGCATGTACGTGATGAGCCCCACGGCGCCCTCGGCGCCGATCTTCACTCCCTCGTAGAGTTGCTGGGCGATCCTCATGGTGCGCGAGGCGGAGTACTGGAGCTGGATCGACGCCTGCTGCTGGAGAAGGCTGGTCGTGAAGGGGGGCGGGGGCGGATCGAGGCGCTCCTTCTTCCGGACCTCGAGGACCTCGTAAGGCGCCCGCCGCAGTTCCTCCACGAGCGATTTAGCGAGAGTCTCGTTCCCCACCGGGATAAGGGGGCGCTTCTGCGTGGAGTCCCCCAGGAGGCCGATCTCCCGGCCGTCCAGCTTCACCAGGGCGGCGGTGAAGACCGCCCCGTCCTTGTCGAGCTTCGCGGTGATCGACCAGTGCTCCTCGGACTTGAAAGCCCTGATCTCCCGCTCGCGCTCCACGATGAGCCGCACGGCCACCGACTGGACGCGCCCCGCCGAAAGCCCGCGGCCCACTTTCATCCGCAGGAGCGGCGAGAGCTTGTAGCCCACGATCCGGTCGAGGAGGCGCCGCGCCTGCTGGGCATTCACGCGGTTCATCGAGAGCGTGCCGGGCGTCTTGAAGGCGTCGAGCACGCCCCGCCGGGTGATCTCGTTGAACGTGACGCGTCGGGTCTTCGCCTCGGGAAGGCCGAGGGCCTCCCTGAGGTGCCACGCGATGGCCTCCCCCTCGCGGTCCGGGTCCGGTGCCAGGTAGACCTCGGGGGCGCTGCGGGTGGCGGCCAGGAGTTCGGCGATGACCCTCTGCTTCCCCTTGATGGTCCGGTAGGTGGGCTCGAAGTCCCGGTCCACGTCGATCCCGAAGGCCCGCTGGGGGAGGTCGCGCACGTGGCCCATGCACGCCTTCACCACGAAGCCGCTTCCGAGGATCTTGTTGATCGTCTTCGCCTTCGCGGGGGACTCGACGATGACGACGGGCTTGCCGGCGGGCCTGGCCTTCGACGTCCTCGACCCCCGTTTCCCGGCCATGCCGGCAGGATTATGGCCCCCCCTTCCGCGGGATGTCAAGCCGCAATCAGGGCGGGGGCGCCGGCGGCGGAGGCGCGGGGTCGCCGTGCCTGTGGGTCTCCCGGAAGAGCAGGGAGATCGCGACGGAGATCGCCAGCACGGCCCCGATGACGGCAAGGGAGACCCAGTCCGCCAGGAAATCCTTCGGCAGGAACATCTTGACCCCCACGAACCAGAGGATCACGACGAGGCCGTACTTCAGGAACCGGAAGAGGTTCATGAGCCGGGCCAGGAGGAAGTAGAGCGAGCGCAGCCCGAGGATGGCGAAGACGTTGGACGTGTAGATCACGAACGTGTCCTGCGTGATCGAGAAGATCGCCGGCACCGAGTCCACCGCGAACATGATGTCGGAGCTCTCGACGACCAGGACGACGATGAAGAGCGGGGTCGCGGCGAGCCTCCCGTCCACCCGCGTGAAGAAACGTGGACCGTCCAGCGCGTCCGTCGCGCGGAAAAACCTCTTGAAGAGCCGCACCACCGCGTTCCGGCCCAGGTCCGCAGCCTCCTCCTTCTTCACGAGCAGCTTGATCCCGGTGAGGATCAGGATCGCGCCGAAGACGTAAAGCACCCAGTGGAACCGCGAGACCAGGGCCGACCCGGCCAGGACGAAGAGCGCCCTCATGACGAGCGCCCCCAGGATGCCCCACATGAGGATGCGAGACTCGTACTCGCGGGGCACCCCGAAGTAGCTGAAGATCACGATGAAGACGAAGAGGTTGTCCACGCTCAGGGTGTACTCCACGAGGTAGCCCGTGATGAACTGGACCGCGGGAGTCTCCCCCTTGACCTTCCACACCGCCCCGGCGAAGACGAGCGCCAGGAGGACCCAGACCGTCGTCCAGATCGCCGCCTGCTTCGGTGAGACCACGTGCGCTTTGCGCTGGAAGAGCCCGAGGTCCACCGAGAGGGCGCCGAGGACCAGGACGCCGAAGCCGACCCAGAGCCAGGCCTCGCTCGACAGGGTCACGATCTACTCCGGACGGCGGAGGAGGACGGGGACGGGCGACTGGAGGACCACCTCTTCGGCCACGCTTCCCAGGAGGAGGCGCTGGAAGCCCGAGCGGCCGTGGGTGGCCATGGCCACGAGGTCGACCCCGAGCAGGTTTGCGTGCGCGAGGATGGCGGTGGCCGGGTGGCCCGGGAGCCCGACCGTGTCGCACGCGACGCCGCCGCGGGAGAGTTCCTCCGCGCGTGCGCGAAGGCCGTCCGGCGAAGCCCCCGCGTGAAGGAGGGTCGCGCGCGCGCCGAGCCGGAGGGCCAGCGCGGCCACGGGCGGGAGGACCTGGGCCGACCAGTCCGAGCCGTCCAGCGGCACGAGGATCGAGCGGAAGGAGGGGGTCTCTTTCGGCGCACGGATGCCGGGTCCGGTGACGAGGACGGGCGACCGCGCCCCCTGCAGAACCTCCGCGGCGACGCTCCCGAAGTGCATCCGGGGGATCCCCTGCCTGCAGCGGGTCCGCATGGCGATAAAGTCGGCCCGGTCCTCTCGCGCCAGGCGCAGGATGACCGCCCCCGGCGCGCCCGTCTCGACGATGCTCTCCACGGCGCCGGCGCCCTCCAGCCGCCGCGCGGCCCGCCCCAGGGAGCCTTCGCATCCGGCGGGATCCGAGTGGGGCGGGGCCACATGGAGGAGGCGGACGCGGGCTTCCGGGAGGGAGAGCAGGCCGCGCACCCAGGGGAGAACGGATTCCGACTCGGGAGTTCCGTCGAGCGGGACGAGGATCTTCATCGGTGGGCCGGCGACAAGTTCACCACAAGGCCCGGCGGGAGACAACGGAAATCACTTAGTGAGCGAATTTCGCCCGCCACGCCTCGCGGAGGGCCATGACCTCGGCCACGATGTCGTCGCGCAGGGCCACCAGGCGTCGGGTGACGTGGTCGGCCGCCTTCTCGGGGAAGAGCTTCTTCTCGCGGATGAAGTGCAGGGACTGGAGGGCGAGGTGCGTGGACCGGAGCGAACGCTTGAGGTAGGCGATGGAGAAGCCGATCTCCGCGTCGTCGATCCTCCCGACGCCGGCGGCCACCGTGGCGCCCGCCATGTAGGAGTTCAGCACAAGCTCGTCCACGGGCTTGGGGTCCCGCTTCCGGCGGCGCGGCCGGTAGAGGCGCGCGACGCGGTGGACGTAGGCGCCGTAGCGCAGCGCCTTCCGGTAGAGCGGGTGGCGCTCGAAGTCGTCGAGGGCCTGGGCCGCGACCTCGGAGGGCCCGATCTTCTTGAGCATCCGCCGCGTCTTGGGGCTGTTGAGGAACTCCTCGGCCTCGTACTCGTCGAGGGGGCGTACGGGATCCTTCTTCACGGGCGCTAAACATACCATCGGGTCGCCGCGAGGCAAGATTTTTTTGTACAATTCCCCCCGATGCTCAAGGACGCGCTCGTCCGGCTCGCGGCGGCCGGGAACCTCTCCGCGGCGGACGCGGCCGCCTCGCTGGGCGAGATCATGGACGGGCTGGCCAGTCCCGCCCAGATCGCCGCCTTTGTCACGGCCCTCCGGATGAAGGGCGAGACGGTGGACGAGATCGCCGGCTGCGCCCGCGCGATGCGGGAGCGCATGGTCCGCGTGGACGCGGGGGCGGACACCGTGCTCGACACCTGCGGCACCGGCGGCGACGGCCTGGGGACCTTCAACATCTCGACCGTCACCGCCTTCGTCGTCGCCGCCTGCGGCGTGCGCGTGGCCAAGCACGGGAACCGGGCGGCGAGCTCCAAGTGCGGCAGCGCGGACCTCCTCGAGGCGCTCGGGGTGAAGCTCGAGAACCCGAAGGAGAAGCTGGAGAAGATCCTCCGGGAGGTGGGCCTCGCCTACCTCCACGCGCCGAACTTCCACCCCGCGATGAAGCACGCGGGGCCGGTTCGCAAGGAGCTCGGCTTCCGCACGGTCTTCAACATCCTGGGGCCGCTCTGCAACCCCGCCGGGGCGAATGTGCAGGTGGTGGGACTCTTCTCGGCCGCGCTCTGCCGTCCTTACGCGGAGGTGCTGAGGGCCCTGGGCTCCCGGCGCGCGTTCGTGGTCCACGGCCACGGCGGCCTCGACGAGTTCTCCACCACGGGCGACAACGCGGTGGTGGAACTGCGCGACGGGCGGACCTCGGAGCTCGTGATCGGTCCCGCCGCGGCCGGGCTGCCGGCCGCAAAGGCGTCGGACCTGCTGGGCGGGGGACCGGCGGAGAACGCGGCGATCGCGCGCGAGGTCCTCTCGGGGGCGAAGGGCCCCCGGCGCGATGTCGTGATTCTGAACGCCGCGGTGGCGCTCGTGGCCGCGGGGGCGGCGGAGGCCCCGCGCGACGGCGCGGCGAAGGCGGCGGTGGCGCTCGACTCGGGCGCGGCGAGGCGGAAGCTCGAGGACCTGGCGGCCGCCACGCAGTGACGCATGGCCCCGATCATCGATCCGAAATTCTGCTGCTCCTGCGGCGGCCCCATGGGCCGCGCCGTGCCGCGCGACGACCACCGCGAGCGCCACGTCTGCACGAAGTGCGGCTTCGTCCACTACCTCGACCCCAAGGTGGCGTGTGGGACGATCGCCGAGCGGGACGGGAAGATGGTCCTCATCCAGCGGGCCATCGAGCCGCGCAAGGGTTCGTGGAGCTTCCCCTGCGGCTTCATGGAGATCGACGAGACCACCGAGCAGGCCGCGGCGCGTGAGACGCTGGAGGAGACGGGCCTGGAGGTCCGCCTGGGGCCGCTCCTGGGCGCCTACTCCTACGCGGACAGCTTCTGGGGCGGCGCGATCCTCGTGGTGGTCTACCGAGCGGAGGTGACGGGCGGCGTGCTCAAGCCGGACACCGACGTGTGCGACGCGCGCTGGATCGGCCCCTCCGAGATCCCCTGGGAGAAGCTGGCCTTCCAGTCGAGCACGTCGGCGATGCGGGATTGGCTGCGCGCCGGGGGGCATGCCGTCCCGCCGGGCGTATCATAACGGTGATGACGCTCGCCACGCTCCTTGCGGCGCTCCTGGCCGCGCCCCAGGAGAAGCCGGTGCGTCTCAAGTTCGACGTCCAGCACATGCCCGCGACTCCGGAAGGCAAGCCGCGCCCGCTCAAGTCCGTGGAGGTCCGCGATTTCGAGGCGGAGCTCATGTCCCTCCCGGCGTGCCAGGAGGCGGCCTGCACGGAATCGTCGGCCAGCCTGACGCTCAAGCCCGGGGCGACGCTCAAGCTCTCGGAGCTTCGGGCGGCCGGGAAGAAGACGCTGGGGACGGACGCGGGGAAGCCCGTGATCGTCTTCAACACGATCAAGCTCGAGGGCCACGTGGCGCTGACCCTCCACGTGGAGAAGAACCCGGAGAAGGTCAGGGAGGCGCTCAAGGCCTTCCCGCTGGAGCTGCTGTCGGAGTCGGGAGAGACCTTCGAATGCCGCTTCAAGTCCGCGGTGCCGGTCCTCAGCGTCGTCAAAGCGGCGGCGGCGAAGGCGGGCGTCGAGTACAAGGTGTTCGAGATCCTGAAGGACGTCGCCTGGACGGCCCCGGCGGCGAAATGAACCCGTACGCGGAGGCATGATGACCAGGCTCCTCGCGCTCCTCTTCGCCGCGGCGGCACTTCAGGACGAGCCCGTAAAGTTCGAGGCCCCCAGGGAGTGGACCAAGGAGACGCCGTCCTCCCCGATGAGGAAGGCGCAGTACAAGGTGCCGGACAAGGAGAAGAAGGCGGCCGACGCTCAGCTCACGCTGTTCTATTTCGGCGCGGGCGGGGGGGGCGGCGTGGAGGCCAACCTCAAGCGCTGGGCCGGCCAGATGGGCGGGGCGGAGGCCAAGCCCGAGAAGATCGAGGGCAAGCTCAAGGTGACGCTCGTGGACCTGAAGGGCACCTACACGGAAAAGCCCGGCGCGACGCCCATCGAGGACGCCCGCATGCTGGGCGCGATCGTGGAGACCGACAAGGGCCCCTGGTTCTTCAAGCTCGTCGGCCCGGCCGACACGGTGGGCGACTGGCGCGACGAGATGGTGAAGCTGCTCAAGGAGGCGCAGTAGGGGGTCGACGGCATTGGCGTCCCAAGCAAGTCCATTCAGTAACGGAAAACTGCTCCCTCAGCGGAATCTGTATCCGAAGTCCAAACCCGCCAAGCAATCCACCCATGCTTGGCCATCGGAATCCGTGTTCTCCCACTACAGGCACAGCAGGGATACAGGTTGGTCGAATGACAACCGGGACGCCCCACCCCCTTTCCGTCACAGATCGGGCACTTCTTCAGCGGCATCCAGTACAGCATCGCTATTACGAAGGGCAGCACCCCTCCCAGCAGCAGGGTGCTCCACAGGCCAGACCTGCGTCCGTCATTCATGCTTCTGATTGGACGTCTCGAAGAGGACCGTGACCCAGGTGGAACTGCTTAAGAAGGCGCAGCCGCGCCCCTCGATCAGGCGCTGCGCCCCCAGGGGCCCGGGGTCGAGGGCTCGGGGGGTAGGAGCTTCTGCAGGTCGCGCGCGTACGAGAGCCGGATCTGCATCAGGTGGGCGTCGAGTTCGCGGCCGGCGATGCGACGCTCGCGGCACTTGAGGATGGATCCGAGGATCCGCGCCACGTAGGGCGAGGGGACCGGGCTCAGCTCGGGAGGGGCGGTCCGCCGGTCTTCCTCGAGCTCCTCGAGGAAGTCCACGGCCCGGTCCAGGCTCGCCCGTTCGTTCGAGTCGCCCATCACGTCCGCCTCCGCTGCTGTATAGCGGGGGGCCGGCCCGGTTGTTACGGGAAGCTGCACGGCCGGATCCCTGCGCAGCGAACGCGCGAGGATGCCGGAACTGAATTCGCGAGGCTTCCTTCCCCGAGGTCCACGCTTCACCCTGCAGATCGTCCGCAGGACCGAAGGGTCTCATCCGCTCATCGAATATCCTCCCTTCCCAGACTTGCCTGGCGCGCGGTATCATCCGGACGCTCAGGATGGACACGTCTTCCGAGGCGAAAGATCCGTGGCGGGGCTGGCTGATCGCGGGCCTCCCGTTCGTCCTCTCCCTCGGCCTTTCCCTGTCCACGGTGGGGACCCACCCCTATTGGCAGGATTCGGGCCTGTACCTCACGGCCGTCCATGAGTTCGGCGTCCTCTATCCTCCCGGATTCGTCCTTTACCTCCTGCTCTGCAAGCTGTGGACCCTCGCGTTCTTCTTCGTCGACTTCACGCTCGCCGTGCATCTGTTCTCGTCCTTCTGCGCCGCGCTGGCGGCGGGCACGATGGCCGTGGCCGTCCGCGACCTCCTTCGGAGCCGGGGAAGAATATTCCGCGTGACGGAAGAGGATCCCGGGCCGGCGGCGGCCGCGTGCGGGATCTTCTCAGGCTGCCTCCTGGCCACCGGCTACACCTTCTGGTTCACGGGAATCTACGCGAAGGGATACTCGCTCTACTACCTCATCCTGGCGCTCCTCCTCCGGCGCATGATCCGCGCGGACGGGACGGGCCGCCCGCGCGACTTCATCGTCGCGGCGGCGCTGATGGGGCTGGCCTGGCAGGCGCATCCGTCGGCGGGGCTGGCGGGACTGGGGATGGCGCTGTTCGCGCTGGCGCACCGGCGGACGCTGGGCTGGGCTCGGATCGGGCTGGGGCTGGTCGCGGCCGCGGCGTGCGCCCTCGGACCCGCGCTCCTCATGCTCCCGCTGCTCGTGTCGCGCGAACCGTGGCTCATGTTCGGGGAGCCGAGATCGTTCGGGGAGCTCCTGGGCCATGTCTCGGGCCGCCGCTTCCTCGTCACCCCCGGGGCCTTCGGGTGGGAGGCGTCGCGGGGCGCGAGTTTCGGGAGGTTCCTCTGGGAGGAGATGCTCGGAGTGGGGCTCTGCTTCGTGGCCGTGGGTCTGGCGGTCCTCGTCCGGTCGAACCGGCGCCTGCTGCTGGGCCTCCTCGCCTGGCTCGTCCCCTACGCCCTGGTGACGATCCTCTTCAAGCCGGAAGGTCAGCACGACTGCTGGTTCGTGGCCTCCTGGTTGCCCCTCTATCTGGCCATGGGCGTGGGCGCGTGGAAGGTGGCCCGCTGGAGCGCGGGTCGCGCGCGATGGGTCCTCGCGGGGGCGGGAATCGCCGGGGCGGCGTGGGCGGCCATCGTCAATCATCCGCTCCTGGATCAGAGGAACTACACGCTGTCGGAACTCTACGGGCGGGCGATCCTGGAGACCGTGGACCCGGACTCGATCCTGCTCCTCGGCGGCGACGACCCCAACGCCCTGTGCGGATACCTCCAGCGCGTGCGCGGAGACCGCCCCGACGTGCTGCTCGTGACCGCGCCTTTCCTCTTCGGGGGATCCATGGGCGGGCGGGACTGGTATGACGAACTGCTTCTCAAGCGCCACCCGTTCTTGCGACGGCCGGACTATCAAGGTCTCTGGGGGCGCTTTCCCAGGACCGACGTGAACGACGTGGCGGCCGCGGAGTTCATGAACGCCAATGCCCGGTGCGGCCGCCCGATCTTCTGCGAGCGGGTCCTGCCCACCTGGCTGCTGCGGGACGATTTCATCCTGGTGCCGGCCGGCGTGATCTGGAAGCTGGTGCCCCGGGGGCGTGAACCCGCCGTCGAGTTGCGCTATTGGAAATTTCCCATCGAGCCCGAGGAGATCCGGTCGACCGGTCGGAGGGAGCGGGGACAGATCGTGCAGCACGCGTCCGGGTCGGTCATCGTAAAGCCCCAGGCCTATGAACGCCGGCTGCTGCGGCTGCTCCTGAGGGCGCGCCTCCGGCTGGCGCGGGCGCTCGTCGAAAGGGGGCAATTCGTCCCGGCCATCAGCCTGTGCGATTCCATTCTGGCCCTGGATCCCGAGGACGGGGAGAACCCGGAGCTGATCCACACCCTGGCGGTCGCCTGCCACGGGGCGGGGGACCGCGCGAGGGCGGAGCCTCTCCTGAGGAAGTCGGCGGAACTGAACGCGAATCCTTACTGGCGCGCGACCGCGCTCCTCCACCTCGGCGGGCTCGCCCGGAGCCGCGGCGCCGAAGCGGAGGCCCGGCTCTATTTCGAGCAGGCGCTCGCCACGCCCGGGCTGGACGAGGTCTACCGCCGCGAGATGGAATCCCGGATCAAACCCCGGTGAGCTCCACGGGGCGGGGCGATTCCCTTCAGGAAGCGGGCTTCCGCCGTCGCCGCCACAGGGCGTAGCCGAGCGGCCCCGCGACCCCCAGCCCGAAGAGAATGAACCCGGGCCCCAGATAGGTTGAAGCATAGACAAAGCGCACCGGGTGGCGGCCCGGCCCCAGGCGCACGGCCTGCACGAAGTGGTTCGCCCGCAGGATTTCGACGGCCCGGCCGCCGAGCTCCGCGGTCCATCCGGGATA
>JAHFOZ010000513.1 GCA_023261405.1 Planctomycetota bacterium | reverse complement strand
GGTGTGGGCGGCCGGCAGGGCGAACCGCTGAGCTTGCGGCGAGCCCGAGCTGAATGCCTGGGTTTCCCTGCAGAAAGGCCACTCAGGGAATCGATGCCGGTCGAACCACTAGTCCTGGAAGATCGGCAGATAGCGGTAGGGGATCTGAAGGACGAGGCAGGCGCAGGCAGTCCCGAAGGCGCCGCCGTAGCCGTCCTGGCTCCAGCAGCCGGTGGACTTGTCCTGGGCCTGGACAAGCTCGTCACGGATCGTCTTGAAGCCCGTCGTCCAGAACACGGGGTCCTTCGACTTGGCGAAGAAGCAGGCCTGTCCGGCATAAAGGTGGGCGTAGTAATCGTGGCTTCCGCCCCGCGCGCGGCGGCCCTGCAGGAACTCCATCAGGGCGGCCATCCCGCGCTTCACCTCCGGTGAATCATAGACACCGTACATCGCAAAGACACACATGCCGGCCGCGGTCAGCGCGTAGGTGCCGCCCGAGCCGCGCGAGCCCAGCGAGTAGGCGATCGTGCCGTCGGACATCGTCGACCGGCGGATGTAGTCGATCCCCTTCTCGATCACCTCCTTTTTCACCTTGATCCCGGCGTTGCGCGCCGAGCGGAGCGCCTGGACCTGGGTGATCGTGACGGAGCCCTCGTGGCCGTAGGGCTGAGGCTCGTAGGTCCAGCCGCCGTTCGGGTCCTGGCTCGACTCGATGATGATCACGGCCTTCTGGAGCCGTTCCTTCACGCTCTCGTCGCCCAGGTCCACCATGTCGCCGCACATTCCGTAAAGCTCGGCGATGAACCAGGTGGCGTACCCGTGGCCGTGCATGCCCGAGCCGCCCAGCCCGCGGCCGGCCGACTCGTTGATGTAGCCGCTGGCCTTGTGCGAGTTGCGGATGATGAACTTGAGACAGGCCCGGACGTTCTTGGCGTACTTCCCGCGATATGGAGTGGAGTTGTTTGCGAGGAAGGCGAGGCCCGCCACGCCCGTGAAAGCGACCTGGCAGGTGCTGCCCACGCCGCCCGAGTTGTACTGGTTCTTCGCCAGCCAGTCGAGGCCGCGATTGATGGCCTCGATCTGCTGGGGAATCATGTCCTGGAAGGGGGAGGCCTTCCCGTCCTGCACGACGCCGCGGAGAAGCCCGGGGGCGGCAAGGAACGGGGCCCCGAACGCCGTCGCCTTCAGGAAATCCCTGCGTTCCATCCTTATCCGATTATACGGGATGATCAGCGCGGAAGTTCGCCCCAGTTCACAATACGGCCCTCTCGTGTCACAAAAGAGACTGGGGCTTTTGTGACCGCTTACTTCCTGGCGGGACCGTACTTCACGAGAAGCATCCCGCCATCCTTGAGCAGGCCCACCCCGGGGGCGTAGAACTTGTGCGCCTTGTCCGGCTCGATCGGGGTCGTCTCCTCCACCTTGAGCACGTTCTTGAAGGCGCCCGCGGGCGTCTCCAGCGTCTCGGTCGTGCTCACGATCTCCGCGCGGTCCAGGGCCACCTCGGGGGCGACCTCCTGGTAATGCCGCGCGCCCACCAGGGCGCAGCCGGGCATCATGAGCCCGTAGCGGGCGCCCTTCTCCCCCGCCAGCCACGAACCGCCGTGGGCGAAGACCTTTCCGTCCTTGTATTCGTCCACGTCCTCGCCGAAGTAATAGACGCCGTTCGTTCGCTTGCTGACGGCGAAGTAGTTCCGCGAAATCTCCTTGGGCTTGCCGTCCACGGTCTCGCGCTCCTCGACCACGCGGGTCTCCACTCCGTCGACTTTCTTCGTCTCCTCGAGCACCGTGATGACCAGGCGCTCGGTCTTTTTGTCATTCTCGAACTCCAGCGTGTAGCCGGGTTCCAGGATGAAATAGGGGTTCCTTCCCGTGGATACGAGGTCGCTCTTCTCCTCGAAGAACTGGTCCGTCCAGACCTTCTCCTTCTTCCCCTTCGCCGGCGGGTCCTGCTGCACCGCCGCCCCCACCAGACCCATCAGAACCGCCGCGCTCGCGAGAATCTTCATGGCTCATCCTCCTCAAACCACCCGAGGATAGAATACCCGTCCAAGGTTAAGGAAATATGAAAATCCGCACGAAACCGGTGTAACAGACCCGCCGCGACTTCGTTAGATACACTAGGACCATGCAGATCGCACCCGGCGCCACCCTCTGGCACGGAGCCTTCCTTGTCGCGCTCAGCGCCCTCTACCTTTTCGCCGGCTACCGCACCCTTCGCTTCACCGCCAAGCTCAACTCCGGCCTCCTCCTCTTCGCCGTCGGGATGGGAGTGTCGCAGCACTTCGGCGCGGACACCCTGCCCTCCCTGGCGATCGGCCTCGGCGGGGGCATCCTGGGGTTCCTGCTTGGGAACGCCTTCTACTTCGTCACCATGGCCCTGACCGGCCTGATCGCAGGCGCAGCCCTCGGCGGCCTCGGCTCCTGGCTCGCCTCAGGCATGGTCGCGGTCAACATTCCCCTGACGATCGCCGCCGCACTTGTCTTCTGCGCCGCGGCGGTCGCCTTCGAGCGCCCCATCGGCATCCTCTCCACGTCGATGATCGGTGGCATGACCGGCATGGCGGGGACCCACGCCTTGCTCACCCTCTCCGGCGCCCACGCCCCGAACCGATTCCTTCCCGGCTACCTGGCCCTCTCCGCGGGGCTCACGATCGCCGGCTGCATTTTTCAGGCGAAGTCCACGAAGAACCTTCCCCCCCGCCAGGCGGGCGCAAGTCCCCCGCGCGCGTAACGCCGGCCTTCCACCCGATCTGCCCTCCCCGCGCCCCGATGGGGAAGAAGAGTGATGATAAAGTAAAGGGTTTACTTTATCAGTCTCCGACGCAGAAGAGGTGCTTCACGGTACGGATGTAGATTCGGCCGCGGGAGAGGGCGGGCGAGCCAAAGCACTTCTCGCCCAGGTCGTTCTTCGCCACGACCTTGAACTCGGGCCCCGCCTGGAGGACGTGCGTCACGCCATCGTCGTCGGGAAAATAGAGGTGACCGCCGGCCGCGACCGGCGATCCGCTGTGGTGCTTCCCCAGGCGCTCCATCCAGAGCCGCTTCCCCGTCTTCGCCTCCAGGCAACTCGCCAGGCCGCCGTCCGAGACGACGTAGAAGTGCGGCCCCACCCCGAGCGGCGAAGGGACGTAGGAGACCCCCTTGGTGTCGCGCCAGAGTTCGTGGGTCGCGGTGATGTTCCCCTGGCCGTCCGGCTTGATGCCGATCAGGAAGTGGTCCGGAAAGCCGCCCGTGACGAAGATGATGCCCTCGGTATAGACGAGGCTCGCGACGAACTGCTCGGTCGGACCGTCCAGGACCCAGATCTGCTTCCCGGTCTCCGGGTCATACGAGGCCACGCATTTCGAACCGCTCAGGACCAACTGCGGGCGTCCCGCCGCCTCGAAGATCACGGGGGGGCAATAGGAACGGGTCTTGTTCGGCCGGTCGGTCCTCCATTTCTCCTCGCCGGTCGCCTTGTCGAGCGCCGCGACCCAGGCCACGGCGTCCTGGTCCCCGTTGAGGATCAACGTGTCCTTGAAGAGCACCGGCGAGCTGCAGAAGCCGTGGACCGAGTAGAACTTCCCCGGCGTCGTCCTCCAGAA
>JAHFOZ010000088.1 GCA_023261405.1 Planctomycetota bacterium | reverse complement strand
CACTATCACCCGCACACCGGTGGTGCACATTGACCCGAACATCAGTGGTGCACCAAACCCGCACATGGGTGGTGCAGTAAACCCGGCTACACGTGGCGCACTATAGCCCGGCTAATGACAGATGGCCTGAACCGGGCCCTCGGACTCCTCCCGGGCCCTTCCTTCCCATCAGCGGCTCATCCGATCCTGGTCCGCCTTGCCGGGACGACCAGAACGACTTTGAACGGTACAACCGTTCCCGGACCCGCATTCCGTTGCGTGTCGTAACATGGCGCGGCCGGCGATCTTGATCACTGATGTGCCGGATCAGGTAATATCAGACGGAGGCCCTCCCCTTCGGCTCGTTCGGGCCTTGAAGGCTTGGGCCTCTTTCCACCGCCTCAGCGTCAACGCCCAGGGCCCTCCCTTTCCCAGCTTCTGCCCCCGACAGCCCCAACGGCCCGCGGTCAATTCTTGTAAGAGAGGTGGTAGCGGGGTTCACTCTTCGGGGGCGTCCGCATGCGGAAGCGGGTCCTGGCCGTCCTGGGGGCGGCGCTGCTGGTCGGCGCTCAGGAGAAGAAGCCGGAGGCCGGCGGCAAGGTCGACTTCGTCCGCGACATCAAGCCCCTCTTCGCGCAGCACTGCCTCAAGTGCCACGACGGCGTGAAGAAGAAGGGACAGTTCCGCATCGATTCCAGGCCCGCCGCGATGAAGGGCGGGATTTCGGGCCCGGTCATCCTGCCGGGGAAGGGTGCGGGGAGCCTCATGGTCCAGCTCCTCCTTTCGAAGGACGAGGAGGAGCGGATGCCCAAGAATGCCCCCGCCCTCGGCGCCGCGCAGGTGGAGCTCGTCCGCCGCTGGATCGACCAGGGGGCCGACTGGCCCGACGCCGCCTCCGCCGGGGACGCGAAGATCAGGCACTGGGCCTACCAGAAGCCCGTCAAGGCCGAGCCGCCCAGGGTCACGAATACCCAGTGGGCACGCACCCCGATCGACGCGTTCATCGCCGCCGACCACGAGAAGCGCGGCCTGAAGCCCCGCCCGGAGGCGCCGCGCGCGACCCTCCTGCGCCGGGTGTATCTCGACCTCATTGGCCTCCCGCCCACCCGCGAGGAGACCCGGGCCTTCCTCGTGGACGCGTCGCCCGACGCCTATGAGAAGATCGTGGACCGCCTGCTGGCCGATCCGCGCTACGGAGAGCGCTGGGGGCGCCACTGGATGGACGTCTGGCGCTACAGCGACTGGGCGGGATACCAGAAGGAAGTCCGCGAGAGCCAGGCCCACATCTGGCGCTGGCGCGATTGGATCGTCGAGTCGCTCAACGCCGACAAGGGCTACGACCGCATGGTGACCGAGATGCTCGCCGGCGACGAGGTGGCCCCGGAGGATCCCGACACGCTCCGCGCCACCGGCTTCCTCGTGCGCAACTGGTACAAGTTCAACCGTAATTCCTGGCTCATCAACACGGTCGAGCACACCGCGAAGGCCTTCCTGGGCACCACGATGAACTGCGCGCGCTGCCACGACCACTTCTTCGACCCCATCACGCAGGAGGAGTATTTCAAGTTCCGTGCCTTCTTCGAGCCGCATAACATCCGAACGGACCGGGTCCCCGGCGCCACGGACACGGCGGCCGACGGCGTCGCCCGCGTCTTCGACGCCGAGCCCGCCGCGCTCACCCATCTTTTCGTGCGGGGGAATGAAGCCAACCCGGACAAGTCAAAAGCCATCCCTCCCGGCGTCCCCGCGGAACTGGGCACGGCGGGGCTGAAGATCGAGGAGATCGCCCTGCCGAAGCTGGCCTTCACGCCGGACAAGCGTGGCTTCGTCATCCACGACGACGTGGCCGCCTCGGAGAAGTCCGTGGCGGAGGCGAGGACCAAGCTCGACGCGACGCTCCAGGCGGTGGCCAAGACCGAGCAGGCGGCCGCTGCGGAGGGGAAGACAACCGAGGAGATGGCCAAGCTCAAGGCGGCCGCGCAGGCAGCGCTCGAGGAGCTGCCCCTGGCCCAAATGGCGATCCCGATCGCCGATGCGAAGCACGCCGCGTTCGCCGCGGCGATCCGGGCGGAGACCCTCGAGGACGCGGGCGACGACTGGAAGAAGGTCGCCGAGGAGGCCTGCACCCTGCAGCGAAAGCAGGCGCTCCTCGAGGCCCAGCGCAACCGCTTCGTCGCGCAGCGCGCGGTGACCAAGGCGGTCACGGCCGAGAAGAAGGACGAGAAGAAGTCGGCGGAGGCGAAGCAGAAACTCGAGGAGGCGGAGAAATCCCTGGCGAAGGCGGAGGCCGAGACCAAGGCCTCCGCGGCGACGGCTTATGCAAAGAGAAAGGTCACGGTCCATCCGGCCACGAGCACGGGCCGCCGGCTGGCGCTCGCGCGCTGGATCACGAGCCGGGACAACCCCCTCGCCGCACGGGTGGCCGCGAACCACCTCTGGCTCCGCCACTTCGGGAAGCCGATCGTGGGGAGCGTCTTCAACTTCGGCAACAACGGGCGCCGGCCCACCCATCCGGCGCTCCTGGACTGGCTGGCGGTGGAGCTGATGGACCAGGGCTGGAGCCTGAAGAAGATGCACCGCCTGATCCTCGTCTCCAGCGTCTACCGGATGGACTCCACGGCCGACGCCTCCGACCTGGCCGCCGATCCCGAGAACGCGTGGCTCTGGCGGATGAACGCCCGGCGGATGGAGGCCGAGGTGGTCCGGGACAGCGTCCTCTACGCGGCCGGGCGGCTCGACCCCGCGCGGGGCGGGCCGGACCTCGACCACGCCCAGGGGCTCGTCTCGCGGCGGCGCAGCCTCTACTTCCGGCACGCGGCGGAGAAGCAGATGGAGTTCCTGGAGATCTTCGACGCGGCGAACGTCTCCGAGTGCTACGAGCGGTCAGAGAGCATCATCCCCCAGCAGGCGCTGGCGCTCGCCAACAGCACGCTCGTCCTCGAGCAGGCGCGCGCGCTTGCGGCGGCGCTCTCGAAGGAGGGCGGGGACTTCACGGCGGCGGCGTACGAAGCGGTGCTCGGGCGGGCGCCGGGGGCGCGGGAGCGGGAGGAGTGCGTGAGGTTCCTTGAGACGCAGGCGGCGCTCCTGGCGGACAAGGCGAAGCTCACGCCCTTCGTCGCCACGGGCGGGGCGAAGACGGGCCCTTCGGCCGACCCCGCGCAGCGGGCGCGGGAGGACCTGGTGCACGTGCTCTTCAACCACAACGAATTCGTGACGGTGCGATGATGGAACGGATGATCCAGCCCTGCTGCGGGCGGGTGGGCCGCCGCTCGTTCCTGTCCGACCTCGGGATGGGGGTCACGGGGATGGCGCTGGGATCGCTGCTCGCCCGGGACGGCGCGGCGCGGGACGACGGGACGCCGGACGGGAAGCCGCAGTTCGCCCCGAAGGCGAAGAGCGTCATCTGGTTCTTCATGATGGGCGGCGTGAGCCACGTGGAGGGCTTCGACCCGAAGCCCTCGCTGACGCAGTATGCCGGGAAGGCGATCGCGGAGACGCCCTACAAGGACTCGCTCAATTCGCCCTTCCTCAAGGAGAACCTCCGGGAGTTCGTGAAGGACAACCACAAGGTCCAGCCGAATCTCTATGCGTTGCAGACGGGCTTCAAGAAGTACGGGCAGGCGGGGATCGAGGTGAGCGACTGGTGGCCGAATGTGGGCGGCTGCGCGGACGACATCGCGTTCGTGCGTTCCCTGTGGACCACGGACAACGACCACGGCGCGCAGCTCCAGTACCACACGGGGAGGCACGCCCTCGAGGGCGCGTTCCCCACGATCGGCTCGTGGGTGCACTACGGCCTAGGGTCGCTCAACGAGAGCCTGCCCCAGTACGTGGTCCTCGGGACCCCGCTGGCGGACTGCTGCGGCGGAGTCCGCGGGCACGGGGCGGATTACCTGGGGCCGCTCCATGCCGGGGTCCGGGTGAATGTCGATCCGAAGAACCCGCTGCCGTTCGGGTCGCCGGGCGCGGACAAGTTCGTCGAGGAGCAGCAGGCGGAATTCGACCTGCTGGGCCGCCTGAACCGTATCTCCGGGGTGGAATACCCGGACGACCCGGCGCTGCGCGCGCGGATCAAGTCGTACGAGCTCGCCTACAGGATGCAGGCGGCCGTGCCGGACGTGATGAAGCTCGACGCGGAAGACGCGGAGACGCGGAAGCTCTACGGGCTCGACCAGGACGCGACGCGTATCTTCGGCCAGCAATGCCTCGCGGCGCGGCGCCTCGTGGAGCGGGGCGTCCGCTTCATCCAGGTCTACCACGGGAACAACTCGGGGGCCGGCGCCTGGGACGCCCACGGCGGGCTGAAGAAGAACCACACGGACCTCTGCGCGCAGGTGGACCGGCCCATCGCGGGCCTGCTCCGCGATCTCAAGCGCCGCGGGATGCTCGACGAGACGATGGTGGTCTGGGGCTCCGAGTTCGGCCGCACCCCCGGCGCGGAGAAGTCGGACGGGCGGGACCACCACCCCTACGGCTTCACCGCGTGGCTGGCGGGCGGCGGCGTGAAGGGAGGCGTGGTCCACGGGAAGACGGACGAGATCGGGTTCCACGCCGTGGAGAACCGGCACTACGTGACGGACCTCCACGCGACCGTGCTCCACCAGATGGGGCTCGACCCGCACAAGCTCGAGGTGCCGGGCCGCAAGCGCCTGGAGATCGACTTCGGGAAGCCGATCCGCGAGATCCTGGCGTAAGGGCTAATCGTCCTGGTAGTAGTTCAGTATCCTGAAGGCCCCGCCTTCCTCGACGATCCAGCAGACCAGGGCCCAGAATCCTTCGTCGTCGGGCGTCTTCCCCTTCACCGTGAAGTGGACGGCGACCTCCTCCAGGACGCGCTTCCGGCCGTCCTCCGGCACGAGCACCCGGAGCATCGCGTCCTCGTGAATGGCCTTGACGTCGTCCTCGGTCGACTGGATCTTGAAGGTGATGGCCCCCCCTGCGCCGCCGCGGTAGCGAATGATCGACTTCTCGAACTCGATCCAGCCGACCGAGGTCTTGTAGGACCCGGACATGTCCTCGTAGGCGGCCTTGTAGTCCTTTCGCACGACGGCCTCCGCGAAGCGCTTCACGAGGTCCAGGTGCTCCTTTTTGAGCGGGCGCTTGCTGAGCACGGTGTCCCCGCCGTCGTCGGACGAGCCGCCGCAGGAGGCGAGGAGCGCGGCCGTCATGAGGGTGCACGCGGTGGGGAAGGGTCTCATGAGCTCTCACTTCAACAGGTGCAGCTTGAGCCCTGACGGCGCCTCCTTAGCCCGGTGGACGCGCTGGGTGGCTTTCTGGAAATCCTCGGGCTTCGCGGCGTAGATGTCGGTGAACTTCTGGGGGTTCCGGTCCACGAGGGGGAACCAGGTGCTCTGGACCTGGACCATGATCCGGTGGCCCTTCTTGAAGGTGTGGAAGACGTCGGGCATGGGGAACTCCACCGTCTCGACCTTCCCGGGCTCGAAGGGCTCGGGCTTCTCGAAGCCCTTCCGGTATTTGCCGCGGAAGGGTTCGCCGCGCACGAGCTGCTGATATCCGCCCATCTTGAGGCCGGGGACGGGCGGGGTCGGGTCGGGGAAGTCGTCGGGATAGACGTCGACCAGCTTCACCACCCAGTCGGAGTCGGTGCCCGTGGTCGAGACATGGAGGCTTGGGACGAGGGGTCCGGCGAGCGTGACGTCCTCGGTCAGCGCCTCGGTTCGATAGACGAGGACGTCCGGTCGCGAGGAGGCGTAGCGCTGGTCCTCCACCATGTACTCTCTGGACATGCCCCCCGACTGGCCGGCGATGTAGGGCACGGGCCTCGCGGGGTCGCTCTCGTACTCGTCGAATCCGGCGGCGTCGTCGGGGCCCTCGAAGGCGAGCCGGCCGCCCGCGCGGAAGTGGAGGACGGCGGGCTTGAGGTCGCGCGGCGGCCAGGCGTCGAAGGTGCGCCAGCGGTTGGCGCCCGTTTCGAAGACCTGCGCCTCGGGGAGCTTGAGCTCGCCGGAGCCCTTGAGGTAGTGGGTGAAGAAGGGGAACTGGATGTCGGTGCGGTAGGTGTCGCCGGTCTTCGAGCCGAACTGCACGCGCCCGAGGGCGCTCCCGGCATCGCCAGCCCACTGCCCGTGCCACCAGGGACCCATGACCAGGACGTTCGTCGCGCCCGGGCTCTGTTTCTCTATGGCCTTGTATACCTCGAGCGCCCCGAAGAGGTTCTCGGCGTCGAACCAGCCGCCCACGGTCATCACGGCGGGCTTCATGTCCTTCAGGTGGGGCCGCAGGTTCCGCGCCTTCCAGAAGGCGTCGTAGGTGCCGTGGCCCATGAGGTCGGACCAGAAGGCGATCTGGCCCTTCAGGTGCTTCCGGTCGAGCTCGGCGAGCGGGCCGGCCTCCAGGAGGAACCCGTAGGCGTCGGGGCTGTTCGAGGGCGGGAGGGGCTGCGGGATCGCGGGCATGGGGCGCGGGCGGCCGAAGCGGTTGAAGAAGCCCCAGGCGTGCACGAGGAAGAAGCAGCCGTTGTGATGGAAGTCGTCGCCGATGAACCAGTCGGAGACGGGCGCCTGGGGAGAGATCGCCTTGAGCGCCGGGTGGGCGTCGATCGATCCGGCGGCCGTGTAGAAGCCCGGGTAGGAGATCCCCCACATGCCCACGCGGCCGTTGTGGTTCGGCACGTTCTTGAGGAGCCACTCGATCGTGTCGAAGGCGTCGGTCGACTCGTCGATGTCGGCGGGGCCTTTCTTGTCGGGCCGGTGCGGCGTCACATTCAGGAAATCGCCCTCGGACATATTCCGCCCGCGGACATCCTGATAGACGAAGATGTACCCGTCCTTCGAGAAATGGTCGGAGGGGCCCAGGCTCTTCTTGTACGTGTCCGCCCCGTAGGGCGAGACGCTGTAGGGCGTGCGATTGAGCAGGATGGGATAGGGCTTCGACGCGTCGCGCGGGGCGTAGATCGAGGTGAAGAGCTTCTTGCCGTCGCGCATGGAGATTTCGGCCTCGCGTTTGGAGTAGGCGGCGCGGATCGGGTCGGTCTCCTGGCCGAGCGCCAGGAGCAGGAGCAGGGTCTGCATGGCGAGCCTCCCTCGAGATGGACCTGCAATGTAACGCAGGCGCGCCCCGGTTCGTTCCCCTTCAGGGGGACGTGTCAACGAATCTGCGGCGCTGATTCGCTGACTTGGGGCGTGCAGGAATTCGTTCTTCTTCAGGGGACGTTCCTGGGATAGGATCAGGATCTCATGAGCACGCCGGACCCCACGGCCGAACTGGAGCAGGAGCTCCGCCGGCTGGAGGAGCAGCGGGGCGCGGATCATCCGGAGGTGGCGGCATGTCTCTGCCGGCTGGCCACGATCCGGCACAACCTCCAGCAGTACGCGGAGGCCGAGGGTCCCTACCGGCGCTGCCTGGAGATCATGGAGAAGGAGCTGGGGTCCGAGTCCCCCGAACTGGCGCCGCACCTGAACAACCTGGGGCTGCTCTTCCGAGACCGGGGCCGCTGGGAGGACGCCCAGCCGTACTTCGAGCGTGCGCGGCGCCTGCAGGGTGGGGAACGGGCCAGCTAATTACTTTAGCCATGGGGGCACGGATATGGGTCGGGCCCCGTAGTGTAGGGTGAACGCTCGGCAGGGGCGAGTCGCGACGGGTTGCCGGCGTTCGCGGTGGAGACGGGATCGGCAGCGTCCGCAGTTCTTGCGCCCACCCGCTTCAGCCCACCGTCCGGCCATCGGATCAAGGAAGGAGCATGGGATCATGGGTCGCCTTCATCAGCGCACGCTGTTCTCTGCGGCCTGCCTGCTGGCGCTCGCGGCGTCGGCCTGGGCGCAGGCGGGGAAGGCCGACCAGGAGATCAAGCATCCCTGGCACGGCGACTTCAAGGACGACTACAAGGACCCGAAGACCAAGGCCCTCGTCATGCACTACCGCATGAGGGTGCCGGACAAGCTCCCCGAGCAGAAGACGCTGGGCCTCATCGTCTGTTTCCACGGCATGAACGGGAACGAGGACCACGTCACCGGCTTCGCGATGGAAGCCGCCAAGCGCTGCGGTTTCGTGGACCAATACGTGATCACCGGCGGGAAGTCAAAGGGCCCCGGCTGGGCCACGAACGACGACAAGGATCTCCTGGCCTGGATCGCGTGGATCCAGTCGACCTACCCCATCGATCCGCGCCGCGTGCACATCATCGGGATGTCGAACGGCGGATGGATGGTCAAGCGCTTCGGGTGGGAGCACCAGGACCTCTTCGCGTCGGTTTCGCCCTACTGCGGCGGAGGCGTGGACTTCTCGGGCATGCCCAAGGGCCAGAAGGCTCCTCCGAATCAGGGCCCGATGAGTCCCGCCGAGACGAAGACGGAGTGGTACTTCGTGCACGGCGATGCCGACGAGCAGGTGGGCGTGGATGCCTCCCGCCGCGCCTGCGAGCAGCTCAAGCAGAAGGGCTACCGCTACGTCTACCGGGAGATCGCCGGGGCCGACCACGGCGGGATCCTCAAGTACCCCGACGTGTCGGAGGACAACCTCCGGTTCATCCACGCGCTCCGGCACAAGGAGATCCCGCTCTCGAAGGACGAGAAGGCGGCCGTCACGTCGCTTGCGGGCAAGGCCAGGAACGAAAAAGCGGAGGGGATGGCCCCTGTCGTGGCCGAGGCTTCGCGGATCGGCGGCCTGCCGGGCGGGAAGGTGATCGGGAATGCGCTCGATTCCTCGGACCCGAAGGTCAAGGAATCCGCCGCCGCGACCGCCGAGTCCACCCTCTACGGCCGCGAGATGGTGCTCGAAATGGTAAAGCTCCTCAAGGACAAGTCGGAGGAGGTGAAGGCCGCCGGGTTCAAGGGGCTGGCCACCTTCTCCAACTGGCGCTACGAGGAGGCCCAGGCCACGCTCATCCGGCTGGCCCGGACGAAGTCCGCCCCGGCGGACGACCGCGTCTCGGCCATCCAGGGCCTCGGGAAGACCGTGAAGCTGATGCTCCTGGGCAACTTCGAGGACAAGCTGATCCTCTGGTCGCTGGTGCTGCTCCTGGACGACGACGACGCGAAGGTGCGCGAGGCGGCGTTCGAACCGCTCAAGAAAGGCGTGAAGGACACGTTCGGGTACGCGCCGGACCTCCCGACTTCGGAGCGGAAGATCTCGGTGGGGAAGTGGAAGTCCTGGACCCAGACGAAGGCGGGGCCCCTCGAGGGGACCGCGAACAAGTAGCGACTCAGGGGAGCCGGACGCCGAGCAGGGGGAGCGAGATCCACGCCGCGCCCATGAGGATGCAGAGGGCGGAAGCGGCCGTGAGCGAGCCGCGGTAGACCCGGAGACCGCGCTCGGACCGGCCCGGCGCGGCATACCCGATCGCCCCCGCGAAGAGCGTCATCGCAGCCACCGTCCCCGCAACGAAGGCCCCCAGCCAGCCGCCCGTCTCCCGGAGTCCGGGCAGCGCCAGCGCCGGGAGGACGCCCAGCAGGTGCGCCGTGCCGGCCAGGCCGTGCAGCGCCCCCACGAGGAAGGCCGCGTGGGCGTGCACGTGGGCGGCGGGGACATCGTGAGGCTGTCCGGAGCCGTGCACGTGGAAGTGGACGTGCTCCCCGCCCTCGTGCCGGTGGGTGTGGGCGTGGAGGCGATCTCGCCACACGTTTCGGAATCCCATGAGCCCCACGAGCACGAGCGTCCCGCCCGCGAGCCGCTCCGCCCATCCCGAGAAGGATCCGAGGTCGATCCGTTCGCGGAGAAGGAGTGTGAGCGCGGCCACAGCGAGGACGCCGAGCGAGTGACCGAGCCCCCAGCGAAGCCCGATGACCCAGGCCCTTCGGCGCGCCTGGAGCGAGAGGGGAGCCAGGGCCGCCAGATGATCGGGACCGCAGAAGACGTGGAGCGCCCCCGCGATGAACCCCCCGAGGCAGGCGAACAGCATGGTCGGACGGGGATCCTACCTCGCCGGGTGTCCGCCCGCAACGAAATGCGCTATTGGGGCTTGGGGTTCCGCAGCAGCTCGCGGTCCCAGACCTCGAGCGCCGGCTTGGGCTTGAGCTGGCCGTCGAGGAGGCCGACGTTCTGGATGATCTTCAGGAAGCCCTGGATGTCGCTCGGGAGGCCGGCCAGCAGCTTCTCGAGGTCGATCGGGACCGACCAGATGACGAAAAGGTAGTCGTCCTTCTCGGCATGCTCGAGCAGGCCGGTCAGGAAGTCCCGCTGGACCACGATGTCGCCCTTGAGCTTGATCTCATAGATGGGCACGACGACGTCCTTGGTCGTGTACCCGGCGGCGCAGATGGCGATCGGGAGGTTCGTGTACTTGCGCACCCATTTGAGAGGGCCCAGCCACTGCTCCTTGCCGGTGGGCAGGGAGCGACCGCCCCCCTTCTCGGCCAAGGGCCCCACGAAGGGCATGAAGCTGAGGCCCAGGAAGTCGAGGTCCCTGAGGGACGGCTGGACCGTGCGGGCGATCGTCTGGTTCCACAGCATCGGCAATTCGTGGGTGACGCCCACGGGTAGCCTCGGGTTGTCCTTCTTGATCGCCTCCCTCACCGCGCGGATCAGCCGCACGAGAGCCTCCCACTCCCTGGGCTTGTCGTAGGCGGGTCCCGTGCAGTCGATGGCGATGGACACCCAGTCCGGCTTGTGGGCGTTGATCGCGCGCTTGCAGTAGTTGGCGTAGGCCTTGATGACGCTCCGGTCGTCGAAGGGTTTCCCCTTGAAGGTGTCGGGGAGCGGCTGGTTCTCCTGCTCGGTGCGGTTCTTGTGGAGCCCGTTCTTGTCGTCGTTGAGGGGCGTGATCGCGAGGAAGACCTTGCAGCCCGCCGGCACGCCGTCGCGCGCCTCCTTCCACTTGGTCTCGATCCCGCCGGGGAAGGCGGCGTCCGCGAGGGCGGGCTCCCAGGGGATGCCGCCGTCCTTCACGGTGAAGGACATCACGTCCGAGTGCGAGGTGATGAACTTTTGGGTCTCCGTGACGCCCTCGATCGAGAACTCGTAGGGGAAGAGGCCCAGGCCCATCCCGTAGCCGCGCTTGGCGCCCTTCTTGTCCTGGCCCCCGGCGGCGTCCGCCGCGGGGGAGAGGAGCAGGGCCGCCGCCAGGAGCGCCGCGCCGTTCTTCATACCCACACCGGATACAGTCTACCCCACGGAACGGTTTCGGGCTTCTTGCCGGGCGACACGAAGCTCCGGCCGACGGCGTAGTAGAGGAAGTCCCCTCATCAAGGAGCCGAATCATGCGCGTCCTTTTCCTGTCTTTCCTCCTCCTCGGGGGCGTCCTCGCGTGCGCCTCGTCCGCGTCGCCGCAGTCGGATCCCGGGAAGGCGGGACTCGACGCCGCGAAGCTCGCTCCCCTTCGCGGGAAGATGCAGGAGTACGCGGACCAGTTCCAGGCCGCGGGGATCGTGACCTGCGTGGGGCGCAAGGGCGTGATGGCGCACCTCGAGGCGGTGGGCTGGCGCGATCTCGAGAAGAAGGACGCCATGAAGACGGACACGCTCTTCCGGATCGCCTCGATGACGAAGCCGATCACGGGAATCGCGATCATGATGTGCGAGGACGACGGGAAGCTCTCCGTCGAGGACCCCGTGGAGAAGCATCTCCCGGAATTCAAGGGCCAGATGCTGGTCAAGTCGAAGTCGGGGAACGAGGTGACGCTCGTCAAGCCGCCGCGGCCCATCACGCTGCGCGACCTCCTGACGCACACGTCGGGCCTGCCCGGGGGGCCGCCGCCGGGGCTCTCGGACCTCTACGCGAAGCGAAACCACACGCTCGCGGAGGCGGTGATGGCCTTCTCCCAGAGGCCACTCGACTTCGAGCCCGGCACGAAATGGGCCTACTGCAACGCCGGCATCGACACGCTGGGCCGGGTGGTCGAGGTCTGCTCGGGGAAGCCGTTCGAGGCCTTCCTCCAGGAGCGGCTCTTTGGCCCGCTGGGGATGAAGGACACGGCCTTCTATCCGACCGCCGAGTCGCTGGCCCGCACGGCGGAGCTCTACCAGAAGGACGGGGCGAAACTCAAGAGGATCGAGAGCTTCATCGGGGACTGCCCGAATGGGAAGTTTCCCCTGCCTGCGGGCGGTCTCTACTCCACGGCGGCCGACCTCGCGAAGGTCTACCAGATGATGCTCGACGGCGGGATGTCCGGCGGCAGGAGGATCCTTTCTTCAGCCTCGGCGGAGAAGATGACGACGCTGCAGTCGGGCGAGATCAAGACGGGCTTCGTGGACGGCATGGGCTGGGGCTTCGGCTTTGCGGTCGTGCGCGAGCCCAAGGGGGTGACCGAGATGCTCTCCCCCGGCTCCTACGGCCACGGCGGCGCGTTCGGCACCCAGGGGTGGATCGACCCGAAGAAGGGCATGTACTTCATCCTCATGGTCCAGCGCGCGGGGTTCCCCAACGGCGATGCCTCCGATCTCCGCAAGACGCTCCAGTCGGTCGCGGTGGCCGCGATCAACGAGTAGGGTTAGGGTTCCGCCTCACGGGCGCTCGGCCGCGGGGATGTGGATCACCGAGAGGGCCGTGCAGTCCCACGCGCGGCCGGAGCGGTTGACGTTCCAGACCACGGCGAGGGTCTCGCCCTTGTCGTCGAGGGCGGCGCCGAAGGTCCCGACCGGCGTGCAGCCGTACTTCCCGCGGATGAACGGGTGCAGGAACGCGATCACCTTCCGCTTCCGGGTCTTCACGTCGAACTGCACGATGGGCGTGCCGTCCAGTTCGCTCCCGCCGTGCGCGCCGGGCATGTAGTAGAGATAACGGCCGGTCGGATCGACGTCGATCGTCGTGATGTAGGCCTGCGACCCCACTGCGGCGTCGCCCAGGATCTCGACCTCCTCCGTCTTCGTATTGAAGGCGTAGATCGTCGCGGAAGTCCCTTTGCCCCCCTTGGCGACCGTGTAGACGATCCCCTGCGGGGTCTCCGCCGTGGCGGCTCGCAGCCCGAGCTCCGCCGCGATCTTCACCGGCTCGCCGCCCTTCGCGGGGTCCCAGCGGAGGAGCGAGCCGACCATGTCCGCCTTGCCCGGCGTCCAGTAGACCCGGCCGGTGGATTTCGCCAGGATCATCGCGCGCGGGGGACCGCCCGGGCACGAATGCAGCAGCTTCCCGGCCTTCACGTCCCAGGCGAAGAACTGCACGCCGTCGTCGTCGCCCCCGCCCGAGCCCGCCGCCGTCCCGCCGTAGAAGATCATGCGCTCCGGGTCGAGCACGCTGGTCGGAATGCAGTGCTTGGGGACCGGCCCGCAGGTGACGGCTTCGGATTTCCCCGACGCGAGGTCGTGGCGGACGATCCAGTCGCCCTTGTAGTGGTACTGGTCCGTCGTCACGCGCGTCGATCCGCGGTGCGTGGAGAAGTAGAGGCAGCCGTCGCTCCCGAGGTCGAGCCTGCTGTGGATCTTGCCCGGAGCATAGTGCCCCTCGGGCAGGTTCAGGACTTTCTGGAGATCCACGATCTTGCGCAGGGCTTTCGTGGCCGGATCGTACTCGTACACGAACGCATTTCCCGCGGGCGCGAGGTGGTCGCCGATGGACAGGTAGAACTTCCCCTTCGCGAACAGGGCGTCTCCCCAGTTGGACCAGGGCTTGCCCGCGTAGTCCTGGCCTGGGAAGAGGAGAAAATCCACAGTGGGCGCTTCTTTCGCGATCTCCACTCCCGGCTTGAATGTCGCGGTCGGCTTGAGGAACGCCTCCGAGGTGTCGGTGACGAACTCCTTGCCGCCGGTCAGCACGGGCGGGAAGGTCTGGGCCGCAAGGAGAAGGGCGAAGGCGGCGCTCATGGTGGAGGTTCCTCCACGACGAGGAGCCGGTCGGCGGCGATGGCCTCCTTCAGGAGCTTCTTCCCGGTGGGGAGGGTGACCTCGACGTCCACGGTTGCGGCGTCACCCAGGCCGAAGTG
>JAHFOZ010000087.1 GCA_023261405.1 Planctomycetota bacterium | reverse complement strand
CTTGGTCCACCAGATCCCCCACTCCTCGGCGGTGCTCCACTTCTCCTTGGTGATGGCCTGCATCGCCTTGATGGTGTCGGGCAGGACCGCCTCGGCGAGCTTCTTGCGGGCGTCGTCACCGCCGGGAAGGGCGGTGCCCGCGGTATCCCCGCCGGACTTCTGCCACTTCTGGAGTTTCTTCATGAGCTCGACGATGAGGTCGATCGAGGTGACGTTTCGGAACTCGCCGGCGGCCGCGAGCCCCGCCTTGACGACGTTCGCGTCCTTTTCCTCGAACGTCCTGTGGATCGGGCCGAGCGCCGAGTCGTCGCCCACTTTGCCCAGGGCCAGGTAGAGCTCCTTCAGGACATCGATCTCCTTCTGGTTCTGGCCCAGGGCGGCGATGAGGAACGGGGTCACCTGCTTCTTGTAGTCGGCGTAGCCGGCGAGCGCTTTCGCCGCCGCCATGCGCACCTTCTTGTCGTCGGCCGTGAGGAAGGGGATGATCTTCTTCATCGTCTTCTCGTGCGGCGTCTTGCCCAGCTCGGCGACGGCCGTGGCGCGCGCTTCGGGCGAGGGGTTCTTGTAGGCGGCGTTGAAGCGCTCGATGGCTTCGGAGGCTTCCTTGTCGTCGGCCGTCGTCGCCAGCGCCAGGATGAGGATCGCGTGAATCATGCTCGCCCTCCGTTGGGGAGGCCCCGGCCCATCCGGGGTCTCTTACTCGGGATCCTTGAACGTGCCCTTGGCCTTCCGCCACCAGTCGTTCCATTCCCTCACCGTGGCGGGCTTGGATTCGCTGCTGATCTTCTCGAGGGCCGACTGCACGCCGGGGGTCAGGGTGCTCTTGCGCTTCAGGCGTTCCTCGTTGTTGCCGCCTTGCACGCCTCCCACGCCTCCGCCCGCGACCCCGCCCACGCCCCCGACCCCGCCCACCCCGCTGCCGCCCCCCCCCTTCGGGTCGTCCTTGATCGCGTCGACCTCCCGGTACAGGCCGATGAGCGGGTCGATGGCCTCCCGGGACCGGAGCTTGGCGCAGGAATCCACGGCCTCGCGCGCGATGTCCGCGTCGCGGTTCTGGAAGTAGCCGCAGAGCTTGGAGACGATGCCTTTGTATCCCACGTCTCCGGCGTAGCGGAGGCACTTGACGATACCGTCCTTGTCGCGGCGGCCGCCGGCGGCCGTCATGAGCATCTCGGCGGCCTCCTTGTCCTTCGAGTACTTCGCAATCGCCTCCCCGGCGGCCTCGAGGGCGGGAAGCTGCTTCGTGAGCCAGGGCTTGAGCTCGGCGAGGATCTTAGGGTGCTGCGTCTCGCCGAGCGTCTTGATGTTGGCGACGATGTCGCCGTCCGCCTTGGCCTTGCTCATCGCCTTCTTGTACTCGGCGATCTTCTCCTTGGCGTCCTCGTCCTTCTTCTTGAGATCATCGGCCGTCGGCTTGGCGTCCTGGCCCCAGGCCGCCGCGGCGACGACCGCCGAGAGCAGCGCCGTCCTGATCCACATGCCTCGGTCCCTCAGACTCATCGGTCTCATTCCCGCTCCATGTAAACCACCGCCTGGGACGCCCCACCCCCCGCCTCGATCGCGTTCACCGCGGGGTGATGGGTGCCGGCCCCGGCGGGAAGGGCGGCAGCTCCTTCGGAAGCGACGGGAGCGCGGCCCGCACGGGCGCGGACGACGGGAGCAACCCGTGGTTCTCGGGGTGCTCGCAGCGGCAGGGGACCATGATCCACGACGACCGGTAAAAGTGGACCTGGTCCCACTCGCGGCGCTCCCGCTCCTCCCGCTCCCGGATCCGTTCCCGTTCGACCTCGATCCGGGCCATCTCCACTTCCTTTTTCAGCTTCGCGATCCGCTCGGACGTGGCCCCGCGCTCCCGCTCGATCTCGAGGGCGGTGGCATCCCGGCGGAACTGCTCGGCGGTCTCGCGCTTGAGCCACTTGCCCTCCAGCTTCACGAACCCGCGGGCCGCCATGGCCTGGTCGGCGTCCATCCAGGCGCCGTCCACCTTCTCGTGGTCGAGCGCGCGGTGCGCCTCCTCGTGGTCCGGGCTGAGGGAGACGGCCTTCCGGAACATGTCGTTCGCCCGTGTGACGAGGCCTTTTTGCCGGGCCCAGAGCCCCAGCTGATGGTGGTCTTCCGCCGACACGGCCTTTTCCCGCTTCTGCTCGAACTCCTTGAGGGGGTCCTCCGAGCGGCGGATCTCACGGACCTGGGACCTCGCGATCGTCATGCTCCCGATGTCGAGCTGGAGGAGGACGCTGTCGCCCTGCTCCGTGACCACGCCGCTGAGGATGGCGCCGTTCTTGAGGACCAGCTCGTCCGCCCCTGCCGGAAGCGCCGGGACGAGGAGCGCCAGGAGGAGGGTCGGGATTCTCACCACCATAAGATACGCACCCCATGAAATACGCGGGGCGGAGGCCCCCAAAATCGTCCCCCGCCAAGCCGGAGGCATTATAGCTCGGGCTCCGTCCCCAAAGAAAGTCCCTCTGCCCCTGGGATTGAACGCCACCCCCCTCCCAAGGTTCCGGTTCTTCAGGGATTCCCGTGGGCCTTTGGGAGCAGGGACTCCTCATCCCCATCCGGTCCTGCGTCCTTGTCAAATCGTCCGAACCGCAACGCCAGGGTCGGGAGTACGAGGAGGTTGAGGACGGTCGACGTCCCGAGGCCGCCCAGGATCACGATCGCCATGGGACCTTCGATCTCGCGGCCCGGCTCGCCCGTCCCGATCGCCATGGGCAAAAGGCCGAGCGCCGTCACGAGGGCCGTCATCAGGACCGGGATCAGCCGTTCGGAGGCCCCTCGGAGGGCGGTCTCCCAGCCCCACTCGCAGCCCTCGACGGCAACCAAATGCTCGAAGTGCGAGACCATCATGATCGAGTTGCGCGTGGTGATGCCGAAGAGGGTGACGAAGCCGACGAGCGACCCCACCGAGAGCGCCCCGCCGGTCATGAAGACCGCCACCGCGCCGCCCACAAGCGCGAAGGGGAGGTTCGCCAGGACGAGGAAGAGGTTCCGCACGGAGCGCACGACCATGGAGAGGAGCAGGAGGATCCCCACGCCCGCAACGAGGGACCAGCGGAGGAGATCCGCCCGCGTCTGGGCTTCCGCCTCGGCGGCTCCCTTGAACCGGGCGTAGGTCCCGGCGGGAAAAGGCATCGCAGCCACCCTGGCCTTGGCTTCTTTCACGAAGGAGCCCAGGTCGCGGTCCCGGACATTGAGCGAAACTTCCTGGTACCGGCGCGTGCCGTCATGCAGCACCGCGTGGCGGCCGCTCGCCTGATAAACGTCGGCCACTTCCCGGAGCGGCACGAGCGCCTTCCCGGCGCCGCCCAGCAGGAGGCCCCCGACCGATTCGGGATCACGCCGGGCCGCTTCTTCCAGGATCACCGTCACGTCAAAGACCCGGTTCCCCTCGAAGGTCTGGGCCACCCGAGCGCCCTGGTAGGAGATCTGGACGGCTTCCAGGACGTCGAGGGGCTTCATCCCGAACTGCCGGACCCGATCCTGACGGAGCCGTACGACGAGCTGCGGCTCCTCGCTGCTGAGGAAGCGGACGTCGTCCGCTCCCGGAATGGACTTGAGCACATGCTCCAGCTCCCTGGCCTTCTGGTCGAGGACGTCCAGGTCCTCGCCGTAGACTCGGACGGCGAGCGCCGCCCGCGTCCCGGCGATCGTCTCCTCGATCCGCTCCTTGAGGAAGGTCTTGACGCCGAAGACAAGCCCCGGGAACTTCGCGACTGCCTTTCGGATCTCCCCCTGGGCGAGCTCCGCCTCTTCGCCCTCGAGGGGTTTCAGCGCGACGATGAACTCGCTGAACTCGGTTCCCGTGGTGTCTTCGCCCAGCTCCCCGCGCCCCGTCTGCTGGGAGACCGACTCGACGTACTTCAACGCCCGCAGCTCCCGGGTCACTTCGTTCCCGATCCGGATGGACTCCGGGGCCGAAGTGCCGGGGGCCGCGCTCATCTGGATGATGAAGTTGCCCTCCCGGAACTCCGGGAGGAACTCGCCACCGGCGAACGGAAGCGTCGCTGCGGCCGCCACGCACAGGACGGCCGCCCCGGTGATGACGAACCCCGGGTGGCGGCCCGTCGACTCGAGGAGGCCGCGGTGGCGCGCCTTGATCCAGCGGATGTACCGGGGTTCGGACGCATGCCGGGCCCGTCCGAGCATCAGGTAGGAGAGCGCCGGCGTCACCGTGAGGGCGACCACGAGCGAAGCGAGCGTCGCCAGGATATACGCGATCCCGAGCGGTGCGAACAGCTTGCCCTGCACCCCGGACATCGTGAGGACCGGCAGGAACACGAGCGCCACGACAAAGGTTGCATAGACGACGGCGGCCCGGACCTCGATCGAGGCGTCCAGCACCACCCGGAAGGTCGACCGAGGCGAGCCTTTCTCCCGGTTCTCGCGCAGCCGCCGGAAGATGTTCTCGACATCGATGATCGCGTCGTCCACGACCTCTCCGATCGCGATCGCAAGCCCCCCCAGCGTGAGCGTATTGAGCGTCACGCCGAAGCGGTCGAGGACGATCACGGCCCCCAGAAGCGAGAGCGGGATCGCCGAGAGCGAAATGAAGGCCGTCCGGAGATTGAAGAGGAAGAGCGTGAGCACGACCGCCACCAGGACTCCGCCCAGGAGAAGAGAGGCATTGACGTTTCGGATGGATTTTTCAATGAACGTCGCCGGGCGGAAGAGCGGAGGACTCGTGAGGTCGACCTCCGCCGAGCGGATCGCGGGCGCGAGCTCCCGGAGGGCGCTTTCGACCCCGGCCGTCACCTCCCGGGTATTCGTACCGAATTGGCTCCAGACTTGAAGGAGGACGCCCGGAGCGCCGTTCACCGATGAATCACCGATCCTGGGTTCCGGCCCCTCCACGACCCGAGCCACATCCTGGAGTCGGACCCGTGCGCCTTCGTGTTCGGCCAGGACCGTCAGGCCAATTTCCTCGGGCGTGAGCTGCTGCCCGTGCGTCCGGAGGGTGATCCGCTGTGCCGCCGTCTCGATGAAGCCCGCCCCCACGACGCCGGTCGACTTCCGGGCGGACTCGAGGACGTCGTTGACGCCCAGCCCGTAGGCGGCCAATCGCTCGGGGCGGAGCTGAACCTGGATTTCACGGACCTCGCCGCCGAACTCGACGACGTTGGCGACCCCCGGGACGCCCAGGAGTCGCCGCCGGACCGTCCCATCGACGAAGGTGCGGAGCTCCATGGGGGTCCGCTTCATGGACGTAAACCCCACCACGTACACCATGCTGGTGGTCGAAGTGAGGGGAGCCATCCTCGGGGCCCGGACACCGATCGGCAATTCTCCGGCCACCTGGACGAGCCGCTCGCCCACCATCTGGCGGGCCCTGAGAATGTCGGTCCCCTCGCGGAAGATCACGATGACCACGGAGAGCCCCTGGATGGATTGCGAGCGGATGGATTCGAGGTCTCCCACGCCGTTCACTCCGCTCTCGACGGGGCGCGTGACGAGCGCCTCGACCTCCTCGGTGGAGAGGCCCGGGGCCTCCGTCTGAATCACGACCTGGGGCGGGGCGAACTCGGGGAAGACGTCGAGCTTCGCGTGGAGGGCCGTATAGAAGCCGAACCCCACCAGAACGCACGCGAGGGCGATGACGACCCCACGGAACCGGAGCGAAAAGCGGATGATTCCCCGGATCACGAAAGGCTCCTACTTTCCTTCTTCCTGGACCTGGATCTGGCTCTTGAGCTCTTCCGAAAGGAGAAGGCCCGCGCCGCTGACCACGACTTTCTCCCCCGTCTTCCATCCGGAGGAGGCGTACCAGCCTTTCTCCGCGGGTTTTCCGTCTTCCAGCTCCCGGCGCATGAACTTGCCTTCGGCGACCTGGGCGTACGCCCAGACCCTGCCGCCGAAGCGAACGACCGACGCAGAGGGAACGAGGACTCCCCTTTGGGGTTCGCCGGGCAGTTCGATGCGCGCCACGACGGCGACCCCGGGTCTCAAGCTCGTGTTCTCCGACGCAACGCGGAAGAGGTGGGTTTCTCCGGGCGCCTGCGGGTCCGCCGTGGCCGCCGAAATCCATTCGCCCTTGAGGGGCTGGTCTTCGTATCCGACCGGTGAGACACGGGCACCGACCGGCTTGCCGTCCAGGCGATCGCCCGAGGGCAGCGTCACTCTCGCCAGGAGCCGGTCATAGCGGGCCAGACGGACGATCCCCTGGCCGCTTTCGACCGCTTCGCCGGGCCGGGCAAGGAGTTCGACCACCTCGCCCCCTTGCTCGACAGCGATCGTGAGCGCCGCGGCAGGCCCATTCCCCGTGATCGCGCCCTCGAAGAACGTCGCCAGCTCGGTCGCGGACTTCTGGCGGGCCTCCTCACTCTTGACGCGCGCCTCGGCTTCCTGAAGGACGCGGTCGGAGACGTTCTTGTCCTCGGCATTGAGCGTCCGGGCGCGGACGAGCGCGGCACGCGAGACGCCCAGCGCCGTGGCCGCCTGCTCCGCATCCGCGCGTGCCGATGAGAGCCGGGCTTGGAGATCCGCGCGCTCTGCGGGTGCAAATCGAGGGATCAGGCGTGAGAGAGGGGACCCGGCCTCGACCTTCTCGCCCAGAGAAGGCCACGCTCGATCCTCGATCTTCCGGAGGGTCCCGGCCACGGGCGCGCGGACGCTCTGGCTGCCGGAGGGATCTTCCAGGAGCCTGCCGTAGGCGACCCTCTCGGGTCTGTAGAGCGCTTCGGCCAGGGGCTGGGTCTCGAGCGCGATGCGCTTGCGGGTCTCCTCATCCAGCAGGACCAGGACCTCACGCTCCGGGCCGCGGGCCAGCCGCGAGGGCGCCTGGACCGGCGCCTCCATCTCCGCCTCGCTCTTGCGCTCCTCGCTCATCTCCAGATAGGCAAAGATCACGCCGGCCGCGATGCCGCCGAGGACGAGGATGCCGATCGCTGCCTTGATCCAGGGTTTCATGGCTTCTCCTTGCGTCGGGGTTCCCCGGTTCCGGGGTCGAGAGGAGGCGAGCCGGGTCCCAGGGGCCGCTGGACCGTGTCTTCCAGGTCCCCGAGCGCGGCATGGGCGCGGCGGATCGCCGCCAGGCGCCCCGCGCGGGCGGCGGAAAGTTCCATGCGCACGCCCGTTAGCGCGATCCGGTCCATTTCCCCCAGCTCGACCCCTCTCCGCACCGACGTTTCGCGTCTCCGGGCGGCGGCCAGCGCCTTCTCCGCTTCCCCAAGTTCGGCGAGCGCCGACCGGTACCGCGCGGAGGCCGCTTCCGTCTCCCCGATGGCCTGGGCCTGCAGGGCGAGGAACCGCGCCGCGACTTCCTTGCGCCGGGCCTCGGCCTCGGCGATCGGCCCCCCGTTCTGATTGAAGACCGGGAGGGAGACGGACAGCCCCACGGCGAACTTCTTGTCTCCCTGATCCCAGAGGTATCCAGGACCGAGGGAGACATCCGGGTAGCGTTTGGCGAGTTCCAGCCCGAGCAATGCTTCCGAGGCGGCATATTCAGCGAGAGTTCGTCGGATGTCGAGACGGTTGACGAGCCCGGCCGCCACTACGGACGGGAGAGGAAGCGCGTCTTCGGCCGGCGGCTTTTCAAGTTCGGGCCATGCCAGGCGGATCCCCGCCAAGGCGCTCCCGGGGACGCCGATGCGGGAAGCCACGATGGCGCGGCTCTCGGAGACGCGGCCCTCCGCGGCGTGCGTCCCCGCGCGGGCACTGGCGAGCTCCGCCCGGGCGGCGTCCACGTCGAGCCGAAAGATTTCTCCCACCGCCAGCCGGGCTTCCAGGGCTTTGGCCACTTCCTCGCGCACCGCCTCCTCGAATCGCCGTCCCTCGAGTTCCAGGAGGGCCAGGAGGTGGTCCGCGAGCGCCGCGCGAAGGCGGCTCCGGACGCGCCACCCTACTTCAGAAAGTTCAAGTCGTGCGGCCGAGGCGGAGTATCCGGCCGCTTCGACCCGGTACCCCCGCTTCCAGAGGAAGTCGAGCGGCAGGTTCAGGCTGAACCCATAGACCCACGGGGAAGGCGGACCGCCGGACCCGAGCACTTTTTCGAGATCCGCTCCGAAGGTGGGATTCGGAATCGCGCCGGCCGTTGTGGTTGCGGCCTGGGCGACTCCGAGCCGGGCGCGGGCGAGGTCGAGGTCCGGGTGGTAGAAGAACGCCGCCATCGTAAGCGCGTCCAGGTCCCACTCTCCGTCCGGACCGCGGTTCAACTGCGTGCCGATGTTCTTGAAGATCTCACCCTCTCCCAGGGTCCTGGCGCGAAATTCCGCTTCGGACCGGACGGGGTCGATCGGCTGGGGCTCAGGGGTCGCGCATCCGGCCAGGAACGCGGCGAGAACGGCGCTGGACCCGTGGAGCGCCAGAGCCCTAGTGAAAGACGCGGCGGACCAGGACACGCAGTTTCTCCCTCACCTCTTCGAGTTCCTCCCGGCCCTTCGGGGTCAGGCGGTAGCACTTCCGGACCTTTCCGCCGACGACCCGCCGACGGACGACCGCGTCCCTTTCCCGGAGGAGCTTATGAAGCGCGGGGTACAGCGTCCCGGGGCTGAGATCGAAACCCAGCTCCCGCATCTCGCTCAGGATCCCCAGGCCGTAGACGTCGCCCTTGGACGCCCGCCAGAGCGCGTAGAGCTTCACGAACCCCCGGATGAACTCGCGGTCAACCATTGTCAAGAACCGATATCGAGATCCGATAATAATGCGGGAGGGCCTCCCCAAGTGTCCAGAATAATGAGCGCAAGCGCGGTCTGGGCAGCCGGGGTCAGAACGGCCATCTTCTTCCACTGCGGAGGCCTGGATCTCTATCCGGCTACCCACGGAATACCCTGAAGAACCGTGTCATCTATCCGCCTCCGCCCGCCCGGAAGTGGTCCACCACCGCGGCGCCGGACCTGGAGGCGCGGTCGAAATCGGCCTCGGAAGGCTCCCCTGGACCGTAGCGGGCCTGCATGAAGACCCCGGTCAGCTCCCGGGCCGCCTCCTCCGGGGCCATCCGGGCCGACACTTCCAGCGGCGTCTGGTCCGGCCGGCGTCGCACCCCCAGCCTCGCCAGCTGCTCCAGCGTGCGGACGTAGAGCTTCACGATCCGCACCCGCACCCCCCCCGTGGCCACCTCCGGCCCCGCCCCGCCCCCCGCCGGCGCCGCCTTCTTCTCCATGCGACGCCGCGCCGCCACCCGCTCGATCATCTCCCCGCTGGCCTTCGCGTCCCCCGCCCGCGATCCGCAGCAGCCCCCAGAACCCCAGCCCCGCCAACACCGCCACGATCCCCAGGTCCCGGTAGATCTCCCAGATCTGCGGCCGCAGCTTCGGATCGGAGAGGTCGATCCTCCGGAAGGGCTCGTACGCCTGGGGCGGGACAAGGTAGAAGATCCCCAGGAGCAGCGCCGCCACTCCCACCCCCCCCAGCGCCGCCCGCCGCAGCGCGCCCCCCTCCTCCGGCATCTCCTCCACGGGGTACTCCGTCAGCATCCGCGCCGGCTGATCCACCCCCAGGAAGTAGACCAGGAGTCCCGTGAAGGAAGCCAGCGCCAGGGACCCCTCCACGCCTCCCCGCAACGCGGCCCCGCACGACAGGCAGAAGGCATTCAGGATCGCCCCCAGGTAGCCCCGCCCCAACCCGAACAGGAGCAGAAAGAAGAACTGGAGCAGGGCCATGATCGAAAGACCGGTCACCACCGCATCCACGAGCCCCATCATCATGCCGAGCAGGGTCATCGCCAGCAGACCCCCGTACCCCACCCACCCCAGAAGCCGGATGATTCGGCCCCCCCGCTCCGCGAACCCGCTCAGGCGCTCGAAGAACGCCATCCCCCCCAAGGTCCCCACCAGGAGCGCCACGGGCGGCCAGGCGAGCCCGAAATATCCCCGAAGAATTCTGGGCTCGAGCGCCAGCTTCACCCCCTCCACCGCCACCAACGAGAGAAGGTAGATCCCCCCCAGGCGCGCCCTCAGGAAGGAAACCGGGACCTGCTTCACGTCGAAAAATCCGCCTGGAGCAACACGGCCTCCAGGTCCATCGTCTCCTCCAGGATCCGCACCGGCACCCCCCGGGACTGCAGGAAGAACGACACCTCGCGACACCGCTCCTGGACCTCCGCCCGCGGCGGCGGCCACCCGTGGATCGCCGGGAAGCTGAAGTTGTTCACCAGCACCACCGCCAGCCGCACCCCCCGCCCGCGGAAGACCTCGAGCAGTTCGTCGATCGCCGCCAGATCCACATACGCGGTCCCCGACACCAGCGTCACGGTCGACCGCTCCGGCACCGCCGGCAGGTGGTGCAGGATCACGTCGTGCAGCGGCGCCTCGCCGTCCTGCACCGCGCGGACCAGCTCATACAGCGCGAACGTCAGGTGGTCCTGCCCGCGCCCCGGCGGCACGAACACCGGCTTGCGCCCCTCGCCGATCAACTGCACGAAGTTCCCCTCGCGCGCCGCCGACCACACGATCGACGCCGCCGTCCGGACCACGTATTCGAGCACCGATTTCCGGCCCGTCCCCCCGCGGTACTGCTTGTCGAGGTCGATGAAGACCGTGAAGTAGGGCGCCAGATCCACCTCGTACTCCTTCACGACGAGCACGCCGCGGCGGGCGCTGGCGGGCCAGTGGATGTGCCGCGGATCGTCCCCCGCCCGGTAGTCCCGCACCCCGAGGTAGAGCCGGCTGCTCCCCGCGCGGCCCATCGCCGCCTCGTGGGGCGCCAGGGTCGGTCGCGACCCCAGGTTCCAGAGGCCCGAGACGTCGTAGACGCGCGGGAAGAGGGCGAACTCCTCCACCAGCGGCAGCAGCCGCTCGGACCGCCAGAGCCCCCACGGGTCGGCCGTGGTCAGCCGGAGCGGGCCCACCGTGTGAAGCCCCCAGTTCCGGGAACACCAGCTCAGGTAGGAGAGCCGTCGGACGGCGTCGGGTTCAAGGGGGCAGGGCTCCAGCATGCGGTGCTCGTCGGCGATGGAGGGCCCGAACTTGTCCGCCACCTCGATCATCCCGACCGGCCGGTCGCTCTCGAGCAGGAGGTCCACCGAGACCTCGTCCCCCTCGAACGCGCTGGGGTACAGCACCCGGCGCGCCTTCACGCCCGCGAGGCCCCGGCGCGCCAGCGTCCACGCCAGCGCCAGGATGAGCGTCCAGACGGCGGCCACGATCAGGAAGGAGACCATGCGGAACCCGATGCCGAGGAAGAAGAGGGCCGTCGTGGCCGTGAGGAGGAAGGAGCGGTAGAGGGTCGACCGCGCCGGCTCCACGCTACACCGGCTCGAAGTCCACGGGGACCTCGACGTCGTGCAGCGCCTCGTCGACCACCTTCCCGCCGTCCACGCCCTGGACGCGGGAGCGAGGCTTGAGCACCACGCGGTGGGCGAGCACGGCGGGGGCGAGCTGCTTGACGTGGTCGGGCGTCACGAAGGGCGCCCCCTGCAGGGCGGCCAGGGCCTGGGCGGCGCGCGTGAGGGAGAGCCCGCCGCGCGGGCTGGCCCCGTAGAGGGCGTGCTCGTCGCGCCGCGTGCGCGCGAGGATCTGCTGGATGTAGCGGAGCAGCGAGCGGTGGACGTAGACGCGCGCGACCTCGCGCTGGAGCTCGAGGAGCCTCGCGGCGTCGACCACGGGGGTGATGTCCTCGAGCGGGTGCCGCTCCTTCTGGGCGGAGAGGATCTCCACCTCGACGGCGTCCTCCGGGTAGCCGAGCGAGACGCGGACGAGGAAGCGGTCGAGCTGCGCCTCCGGGAGCGGGAAGGTCCCGGCCAGCTCGATGGGATTCTGCGTGGCGATCATGAAGAAGGGGTCGGGCAGGGGGCGCGTGGCGCCGTCGACCGTCACCTGCCGCTCCTCCATCGCCTCGAGCAGGGCCGACTGGGTGCGCGGAGTGGCGCGGTTCACCTCGTCGGCCAGGAGCACCTGGGTGAAGACGGGACCCTTCCGGAACTCGAAGGTCTGCTCCTTCATGTTGAAGACGGCGGTGCCGGTGATGTCCGAGGGGAGCAGGTCGGGGGTGCACTGCACGCGGCGGAACTCGGCGCCGATCGACCGCGCGAGCGCCTTGGCGAGCACGGTCTTCCCGACGCCCGGGACGTCCTCGAGCAGCACGTGCCCGCGGGCAAGGAGGGCGGCCACGACGGTCTCGACGGCACGCCGCTTTCCGAGGATGGCGCGCTCGACGCTCTCGACGATCTCCGCCCCAAGGGCTTTGGGCATCCCCAGAAGTATGACCCCTCCCGCGGACGGGGGCAAAGGGAATTGAGTCATTGACGATTGCATCATTGCACCATTGATAGGTCCCCCACCCCCCCCCCGGGGGGGGGGAGGCAGGGGGCACGCATCAATGGTGCAATCGGCAATGGCGCAATGATAAAATCCCCCGCCATGCCGCGCTTCTTCGTCGAGAAGATCACTCACCCGGCGGTGCTCTCGCCCGAGGAGTCGCGCCACGCCGTCCGGGCCCTCCGGCTGGGGGTCGGCGACCGGGTGACCGTCTTCGATCCTGTCGAGATGTGGATCGGGGAGATCGAGTCGGTGGACGGGCGCGTGAGGGTGAGGCTCCTGGAACGGATCGAGCGGCCCGCGCTCCCGGCGGTAACGGTTGCCGCGGCCGTCCCGAAAGGCGCGCGGCTGGACTGGATGGTCGAGAAGCTCGCGGAGCTGGGCGTGGCGGAGTTCGTACCCGTCCGCTTCGCGCGGGGCGTGGCGGAGCTCGGGGAGGGGAAGCGGCGCCGCCTCGAGAAGATCGCCCTCGCCGCCTCGAAGCAGTCGGGCGCCGCCCTGATGCGTATCTCGCCGGAGCGCCCGGCGAAGGATCTCCCGGCCGACGCGCTCCTCGCCTCGCCCGGGGCCGTCGGGCCGCTCCCGCAGGGCGCGGGAATCGTGGTCGTGGGTCCCGAAGGCGGCCTGACCCCGGAGGAGGAGGCGCGCTTCCCGCGCCAGGTCTCGCTCGGGACCACGATCCTGCGCATCGAGACGGCGGCCGTGGTCGCGGCGGCCCGGATGCTCGGATGAGCCGGCGGCTCAGCGGATTCGATCTCGCCACGCTCGGGTACCTGGGCCTCGTCAGCTTCGTGGTCCTCGCGGCGCGGCCGTCGCGCGGCTGGATCTACCTCGCCTACCACGCCGCGGGTGCGGCGGCGGTCCTGCTCCTCGCCTGGGCGTACGCGCGCCACGGCGGGCGCTTCTGGCGCTTCCTGCGGACCTGGTACCTGGCGCTCGCGGTCCCCGCCTGCTACCGGGAGCTCCACTGGCTCATCCCGCAGGTCCATCCCTTCGACGACGCGACGTACGACCGCGCGCTCGCCGCGTTCGACCGCCGCTGCTTCGGCGACGTCGACGCCTTCTTCCTCTCCACGCTCCCGCCCGCCTGGGCGGACTTCCTCCACCTTTGCTACTGGTTCTACTTCGCCTCCGTCCCGATCCTGGGCGGCGTGCTCTATGCCCGCGGCGAATGGGAGCGGGTCCATGAAGTCGCCACGGTCTTCGCCCTCTGCCTTTACGCGAGCTATGCGGGGTACCTCGCGGTCCCGGCGGTGGGGCCTCACGTCTTCCTCGATCCGCGGCCGGGGGCGCTCGATGGCTGGGTGCTCGGCGGCCCGCTGCACCAGGCCTACCTGGCGGCGGAGTGGCGGATGGCCGATGCCTTCCCGAGCGGCCACGCGCTCGTGTGTTTGCTGGTCCCGGTCCTGGCGTGGCGGCACCATCGGAAGGTGTTCTGGTGGACGGTCATCCCCTCGCTGGGATGCGTCTGGGCGACCATGGCCCTGCGTTACCACTACGTGGCGGACGTGCTGGCGGCGGCGGCCCTGGCGCCGGCCGTGCTCTACCTCGGGGGCCTGTTGACGAAATCGCGGCGCGATTTCGTCAACACCTAGCCCTTCTTTTCCTCGGG
>JAHFOZ010000512.1 GCA_023261405.1 Planctomycetota bacterium | reverse complement strand
ATCGTGCCCATCCCGCCCTGCTGCCCGGACTGCGGCGCGCGGGGCACGCTCGGGCCCCATGACTACAAGCCCCGCGGCTGCAGGCTCGGGGATCGCTCGTCGATCCGCGTCTGCGACGTCCGCTGCGGCGCCTGCGGCGTGACCCGCCGCATCCTCCCGCCTTTCGTCCTCCCCCGCCGGCGCTATGGGGCCCCGGCCATCCTCGAGTGGCTCGCCGGGCGCTCCGCGACCGACACGACGCCGGAGACGTCGACGCTTTCTCGCTGGCGGAGGAGCTTCGGATTCCCGACCCGCCGGGCCGCCTCGAACGGAACCCGCCTTTGGACGAGGATGGCGCGCACGGGCGGAGGAGCGCACGTCGTGCGCCCCGGCCGCGCGCGCTTTGCGGGAGGCGGACGATGGGACGGGAACAGCAACGGGACCTCGACCTCGGGCTCCTCGCCCGGGTCCACGAACTCTACCGGGCGGCCCTGGGAGAGCACCCCGAAGCACGAGAGTGGCTCGCCCGCCGCGGAGTGAAGGACGCCGTCCTCATCGAGCGGTTCGAGATCGGCTTCGCGCCCGGGACGCTGAAGGCGATCCTCCCGGCCGACGGTCGCGCCCGGCAGGGGCTACGGGACCTGGGGCTCGTCGCGGGACGCGGCCGGGGGTACGAGGCGCTCAAGGGCTGCGTCGTCCTCCCTTTCCGGGACACGACGGGGCGGGTGGTGGAACTCGCGGGCTATCCGCTCTCCGGCGGCGCCCCCCGGCGGGCGGGTCTCAGAGGAGCGGTCTGGAACTGGGGCGCCATGAAAGCCCACTCCGAGGTGAAGCTCCTCGCCGATCCCCTCTTGGCGCTCGCCCGGGTCGCCCGGGGGGACGAAGCGGTGGTCGCGATTCTGGGGGACGAGTGGACCCCTCTCACCGAAGCGACCTTCCGGGAACTCGCCCCTCACCGCGTGGAGCTCGGGAAGGCAGGCCACGGAAGGACGACAGCCCGTGCGCTCGCAGGCCTCGGGATCGGGAAAGGCCCTGCTGTAGAGCCGGACGCCCCGGTCGAGGGCGGGTTCGCGGCGACCTTCGGGAAGCGGCGGTATCTCGTCCAGGCGCTGACCCAGGACAACCCCCGGCATCTCCGCGCCCTCGTCCGCGCCGTCGGGGCGACGCCGGGGCGCTTTCACCTGGACGCCTTCGACCTCTACAGCTCCCGCGACCGCTCGGCGTTCGTCCGCGAGGCGGCGCTGCTCTTCGGGGAGGAGGCGGGCCTAGTCGAGGCGGACCTCGGACGCCTGATCACGCTCGCCGAGGAGCAGCTCCGCCGGCGGCCGGGATCGGCGTCGGTCGAGGTGGGGGAGGACGCCCGGCAGGAGGCCGAGGAACTCCTCCGCGACCCCAGGCTCCTCGAGATCGTCACGGAAGACTTCGCGAAACTCGGCATCGTGGGCGAGGAGCCGCTCAGGCTCGCGGGGTATCTCGTCGCGACCAGCCGGAAGATGGACGACCCCCTCTCGCTCCTCGTGCTCTCCCGCTCGGCCGCCGGGAAATCCACCCTCGCCGAGGCGGTCGCCGCCCTCATGCCCCCGGAAGAGGTCGTCCGGCTCACCCGCCTCACCGGCCAGGCGCTCTTCTACCAGAAGAACCAGTCCCTCCGGCACAAGCTGATGGTCGTGGAAGAGGAGTCCGGGGTGACCCAGGCCGCCTACGCGCTCCGGGTCCTCCAGTCCGCCAAGCGACTCGCCGTCGCGACTCCCCAGGGGTCCCACGAAGTAGAAGGCCCCGTCGCCGTCATCGTCACCACGACCTCAAGCTCGCTCAACGACGAGACGAAGAGCCGCTTCCTCGTCGTCTCGGTCGACGAATCGCGCGAGCAGACCCGACGGGTCCTCGAAGTCCAACGCCGGCGCGAGACGGGGGACTCTCCGCCGCGGGAGGAGATCCTCCGCCGCCACCACGCGCTCCAGCGCTGCCTGAGACCCGTCAAGGTGGTCAATCCCTATGCCCCCCACCTGACCTTCCCCGATCATCGCCTCTCGACCCGGCGGGAGCACCCGAAATATCTGGGGCTCATCCGCGCGGTCGCGTTCCTCCGCCAATACCAGAGGAAAGAAACGGCCGGCAGGGTCGCGGTCGAGCTTGCGGACATCGAGGTCGCCCACCGGCTGGCCGACCAGATCCTGGGGCAGAGCCTGGAGGAGATCTCACCCCCGGCCCGGAAGCTCTTGGAGGCCGTCCATGGCTGGAAACACAAGGGGCCCTTCACCCGGCGCGAGCTCTCGCGGACCCTCAACTGGCCCTGGACCCAGGTCTGGACCTATGTCCGGGAGCTGGCCGAGGCGGAGTGGGTGATCGATCGGGGGGGCAGGCCGCGGCGCTACGAGCTCGCCTGGGACGGCCGGGAGGGAAGGGTCTGCCTCGGCCTCCGCTCGATCGCGGAGATTCGGGCCCGTATCGGGGGAAAATCGGCCTCTATCGGCCGGGGAGGAAACCGATGAAACGAGGAGCAGGAGGCGGTTTCCGGGGTTTTACGCGGGAATCGCCCCGGCCGCAGGCCCCCGGGGAGGGGGGTGGGGCCCCTTCCGGCGCGCTCTCGCCCGCAGAACTGGCGCGGGGGCGAATCACGGTGGGTCGGGCCCTGGACGCGCACCTGGAGATTCTTCGCCATCGGAACTTCTCGGCGCATACGATCAAGGGGACCCGCCATCAGTTGGGGGCGTTCCTGCGTCTCTCGGGACTCAAGGAAGAGACGCCGCTCGTCGAGGTGACCCCGGCCCAGGCGGAGCGAGCCATGGCCAGGCTCTCCCGGGAGCACAGTCCCGGGACCGCGTGGCGCTATGCGACGAGCTGGGTGCAGCTCTTCCGGTCCTTCACGGCGGCGGGGCTGCTCCTGGAGAACCCCTTCAGTCGCGTGGACTGGCCCCGGCGCCCCAAGTCCCTCCCGCGCTCGGCCTTGAGCCGGGAGGAGATGGAGAAGCTCCTCCGGGCCCCCGACCTCGGGCGCGCGAGCGGCGTCCGCGACCGCGCGATGCTCGAGGTCTTCTACTCTACGGCCATCCGGCTCTCGGAGCTGGCGGGCCTCGACGTCCGGGACATCGACTTCGCGCAGGGGACCCTCCTGGTGAGACGCGGCAAGGGCGGCAAGGCGAGGGTGGTCCCGCTCGGGGAGGAGGCGCTGCGCTGGCTCGGGCGCTATCTGAGGGAGGTCCGGCCCCGCTGGGCCCCCAAGCGGACGCTCGCCCTCTGGGTGGGGCAGGCGGGAAAGTCGGTCTCCTCCTTGTGGATACAGACCCGGGTCCGGCGCCTGGGGCGGAAGGCGGGGATCGTGAAGCCCGTCACGCCGCACGCGCTGCGGCGGACCTGCGCGACCCACATGATCGCCTCGGGGGCGTCGGCCTGGGCGGTCAAGGGGATTCTCGGCCATGCGGATTTCAAGTCCCTGGGACGCTACGTGGTGCTCGGCACCAAAGAACTGAGGGAGATCCATGAGAAGACGCACCCCCGCGGCTGACCCCGCCTGGACGGGGTGGTCCCGCTGGCTGGAGCGGTATCTCAAGCGCCTGGAGGCGACCGGTCACGCGGCCCGGACGATACGCTCGAGGCGCGACATGGCCGGCCTCTTCA
>JAHFOZ010000086.1:5254-13869 GCA_023261405.1 Planctomycetota bacterium | reverse complement strand
ATCCCGATCCCCGCAGCCGGGTTCGCGCCGACGGTCGCCGGGAGGATCGTGGTCCAGCCCCCGGAGGGGCGCTCGAAGAACCCCGAGGACTTCTTCGAGATTTTCGTGAACGGCGAGAAGCTCCACCGGTTCCGCGTGGGGAGGATGGCGGACGGCAAGTGGCCCGTATGCGAGGTCCCCATCGTGCTCCGCACGGGGCCGGACTGGATCGACGTGTGGGACTCCTCGTCGAACAGCAAGCTCCGAAGTCAGATCGACACCCGCGAGGGCGGGGACTTCCTCTTCGTCCCCACGGCGGACGGGTACGAGTTGCGGCAGACCCGGCGGGAGTGAGGCGCCTCGCGCGCTACTTGTGGGGGTCGATCTCCTCGAGGTCGATGCTGTCCGTGAGGGGGAAGCCAAAGAAGACCTTGAGGCCCGTGGTCTGGATGGGGTAGGCGCCCACGAACTCGCCGCGTCTGCCGTTCTCGTCGAATCGGTAGAACTCGCCCTCCGCGGTCACGAACCCCTCGCGCTTCGTGCCGGTGAGGTTCATGATGTAGTAGGATTCGCGGACGCTGCGCGAGCCCGCGACCTGGGTCTCGTACTTCCAGAGAAACCCGATGCGCTTCTTGTCCCGCGGGTTCTTGGCCCAATGGACGATCTCGCGGCGTTCCACCCGTTCCTGGGTGGTCGCTTCCGCGGGTCCCCGGTAGAAGTTGGAGAATTCCTCGCCCCGGAAATCGCGGTCGCTGCACGAAGCGAGCGCGCCAGCCGCCAGCAGGAACGGGATCAACAGGATCTTCACTTGGCCCCCTTCTTCCGGGGCTCCAGCGGAATCAGAGGCTTCGGCAGCTGGGGATCGAGCTTCGGCTCCCCCTCGAGGTACTTGGCCCCCTGGGTGTTCGAAGGCATGTAGTAGGACTCCTGGGGCGCCCCCGTGGACAGCCACAAAAGCGAGAACGCCAGCATCAGCACGATCACGCCCAGCCAGAGAAACTGCTTCGCGTAGAACTCCGACGACTTCTGCGCCTCCCCCTTCGCCTTCTCGACGAGCGAATCCCGGATCTCATCGGCGGTCATGTCCAGCTTGGCGCCGCAGCGCTGGCAATACCCCCCCGTCATGGGGTTCTTCTGGCCGCATTTGAGGCAATTCATGGGACGCTATTCCCCTGCCAGAAATTGCTGGACCTTGGCGAAATCATCGGCGAACTCCTTGGAGGCGGCCGCCTTCGCCTTATCCAGGAAGGCCTGGGAATCCTTGGCCGGGAGCTTCAGCCGTTTCATGAGAACCACGGCGTTCCGATTGTAGACATAATCGTCGGGCGAGCCCTTCAGCGCCTCCCGCAGGCGGTTGAGGGCGGACTCGTGGCTCCTCTTGCCCATGGCCGTGGTCTGCTCGTATCCCCCGCGCCACGCCTCCACCCATCCCATGGCGTTGTGCACGCGGGCGCGCTGGTCCTTGGTGGCATCATCGGCGGCCGAGAAACGCCGCGGGTCCCTCAGGAGTTCGCCGAGGCCCGACACGGCGAAGGCCACGGCCTTCTCCTGGACGCTCGTGTCCTCGGTCTCCTTCAGGGCCAGGTCCAGACGCACGCCCGCGTCGAAGAGCATGGGATCGGTCTGCCGATCGAAGGGGACGCTGCCGAGCACGTCCTTGTATACCTCTTCGTAGCCCTTCAGGTCGCCGGCGCGCGCCATCGCCCGGGCAAACTCCATCGAGTACACGATCCACGGATCGAGGAGCAGCAGGAAGGAATCCCGGCCGCCCTTCCACTTCTCCCTCATCTCCCGCCCCAGGGCGGCGCCCTGCGACTTCAAGGCCACCATCGCATTGGCATCGGGCGGCAGGCGACGGAAGCGCTCGGCCTCGACCCTGAGCAGGGCTGCGAAGGGGAGGTGGGAGCGCGGGGCGTACTGGTACCACGAACGGAGCGCCGCGGAGGAGGCCGGATCGTAGGCGTCCGCGGCCCCCAGCGCCGCGCCCAGCCCCGCGTAGTAGTCGACCGCGCCCGCCAGGGAGAACTCTTTGGCCGAGGCCACTTTCAGAAAATGCGCGCGGGCCGCGTCATACCGCTTGGGGTCGCCCAGCTTCCTCGCCAGGACAAGTTCGCAGTGGCCCAGGCCGACCGATCCCTCGGGGACCCCGCCCGCCTTGGCGAACCACGCCTGGGCGGTCTTGACGTGATCCGCCGCCGCTTTGGGACTCTCCGCCCGGTCCGCCGCCTTCAGGGCGAGCACGCCCATCCCGATCTTCACCGTGGGGGAGCCGTGGTTCAGCTCCAGCAGCCTATTGTACTCGGCCAGAGCCTTGTCCAGCCTGCCGCCTTCGCACTCGATCTTGGCGAGCAGTTCGTGCGCCCCCGCATGCTCCCGGTTCCAGCCGATCGCGGTCTCCAGGTCCACCTTGGCCGGCGCGATGTTTCCCTGGTCGAAAGCCTCGTACGCCGAGATCACCGCCGCCTTGAACCGCCACCGGCCAAAGGAGACCCATCCCAGGATCAGGGCCACGATGATGCAGACCGCGCCTCCCGCCAGCTGTCCCCAGGTCATGGGGGTGAACTCCAGCTTCTTGCCGCCGCCGAGCTTCGGGATGGCCATCGCTCTACCAGAACTTCCCTGAAACGGCCCACTGCCCGATCGGCCCCAGCTTGCGGCTGTCGAGGCCCCCGTTGTAGGCCGCGGATCGGCCGTCGCACAGGACGTAGACGTGGTCGCGCGGAACGATCATCTCCTCCAGGGTTTCCTTGGAATTCTGCCCCTTGGGAACGTAGTTGGACGGGATTTTCGAACCGTTCAGGTAGACCTCGCCCTCCACGATCCTCACGCGGTCGCCGGGGAGGCCGATCACCCGGGCCGCCACGACACGGGACTTGCCGCCCTGGGCGGTGGTGTAGGAGATGAAGTCGTCGCGCTGGAGCTGGTCGGGCCGGCGGATCTGCGGGGAGATCCCCACGCCCTTGTCCTTCTTCAGGGCGGGTTCCATCTCCACGCCCTCGATGCGGCGGCACCCGATGTTGTTCCACACCAGGAATCCACCCCAGAGGAGGGCGAACCCGACGAGTATCTTGACGTAGCCAAGGATGAGCTGGATGCTCATGGTGAGTGGGGTCAAGTGTAGCCCGACCCCGACCTCTGTCAAGAGATTTGACAGGCTCCGCGGCACGCCCCTATAATCGCCGGGGCGGAGTGGCGATCATGATGCATTCAGGACTCCTCCTCAATCTCCTCTTCATCCTCGCGTGCGCCTCACCGCAGCCCCCCCAGTCCTTCGACCCGCAAGCCCGTGACCCGGCGCCCCAGCGGGTCAGGCCTGGTCCCGAACTTCTGCGGCTCAGCACTCAGGCGGAAGACCCTGAGACGGTCCGAAAACTCCGGGAGGATCTCGCCAAGGCCCACCTCCAGAACCTCGACCTCAAGCTGCGCCTCGCGCGCCTGGCCGCCAAGCCCGATGAGGAACTGCGCACGCTGGAGGAGGCGCTGGCCTCGGAATTCCCCGCGGTTTACGCCGCCGCGCTGCGCGAACTGGGCGCGCTGCCCGAGGAGCGCCGCCGGAACGGGGTGCCCGCCGTCCTTGCGCGCTACGGGCGGGGCGAGGAGTCTTTCAAGGTGCAGGCCGTGGGCTTCCTCGGACGCGTCCCCACGCCCGATGCGGAGACGACCGTGCTGCGGGCCGCGGCGGATCCCTCCGCTGCCGTCCGGAAGGCCGCCGCCGCGGCGCTCAAGACCTATCCCCATGAGAGGGCCGTCTCCGCGCTGGTCCCCCTCCTCAAGGACCCCGATCTGGAAGTGAAAACGGCCGCGCTGGACGCCCTGGGAACCGCCAAGCGCGACGCCGCGGTCGCCCCGCTTGCCGCCGCCCTGGCCGCCGAGAAGGATACGGTCATGCAGGAAAAGACGGCGGATGCCCTCGGGGTGATCGGCTCGCCCGCGGCCGTGTCCACCCTCCTCGACCTCCTGGAGTCCACGGAGCGCCGCGAGGTGCGCTGGTCCTGCATCAACAGCCTGGGCAAGATCGGCGACCCGCGCGGGGCCGCACGGCTCCGCCCCTACCTCGGCCCCGACCGTACTCCCGACGTCCGCCAGATCGCCGCCGAGGCGCTGGGCAAGTTGAAGGACGCCGCCTCGCTCCCGGCGCTCGCCGCGATGCTGCAGAAGGATCCGGACGACAAGCTCCGACAGGCCGCCGCCTCCTCCGTGGGCCGGATCGCCCCCCCGGACGCGATCGGAAGCCTGCTCCTCCCCGCCTGGCTCGGGGAATCCTCGGAGCCCGTGCGGCAGGCGATCTGGGCCGCGATCTCCGCGCTGGCGGGCGACTCCTTCCCCGTGAACCTTGCGCTCGCGGCGGGACTCCTCAAGAACGGCCGGCGCTCCGAAGCCGAACAGGTCTGCGCTTCGAGACTCCACGTCCTCCAGCCCGAGCCAGACCGCTTGGCGGGCTACCTGGACCTCGAAGAGTCGCTCGGGAAGGCCGCCTTCGAGGCCCGGGACGCGAAATCCGCGCTGGGACATTTCCGGCAGCTTTCCCTCAACGCCCCGGGCCGCACAGACGTGGCGCCCCGCCTCGCGGCCTGCTACCGGGAACTGAAGGATTTCGAGAACTGCATCAAGACGCTGCGGGAGGTCGAGCCCAGGCTCCCCCGAGGCGAGGCGGCGTGGTGGGCAAACAAGCTCGACCTTCTGGCGGCGCTCCGCGAGGGCAAGGATGCGGAACCCCTTGCGGAGGAGGCCTACCCGCTCCTCCTGGCCAACCCCCCAGCCCATCCCGAGGACCGGAAGAAAGCCCTCGAGCAGGCACTCCGCGCGGCGGCGCTCCGGGCGGTGCAGCCGCTCGAGGAGAAGGACGAGGCCGCACGAAAGGCGGGGCTCGAAACGGCGCGAAAGCTGGGGAAGAAGATCATCCTGGCGCTCGCCCTTGAACTCGAGGAGTCCCCGAAGCCCTCTCCCGCGGTGATCGAGGCGGGCAACCTGATCGCGGGCACGACGCTGGACGCCGCGACCGCGGACCCGGCCAAGGCGAAGGAAACCGCGGCGGCCTGGCGCGCGTGGCATGAGGCCAATCGGAACAGGTAAGCCCGCCTGATTTCCCTTGAAGTCCCCCGCCTGCCCTGCTATATTCCTCCCCTGATCCGGAGTCCTCAAGCAGAGTCGCGAGAGTGCGCCCTCCGGCCGCCGAACGACCAGTAGGAGTGGATATGGCCGTCACCCAGGAAAAGAAGAAGACGCTCCTGACCGACTTCGCCACCCATAAGACGGACACGGGTTCGCCCGAGGTCCAGGTGGCCCTGATCACCGAGAAGATCAACCACCTCACCGAGCACCTGAAGGTGCACAAGAAGGATCACACCTCGCGCCGGGGCCTCCTCATGATGGTGGGCCAGCGGGCGCGGCTCCTGAAGTTCCTCCAGTCCTCGGACCAGGGACGCTACCAGACGCTCATCAAGCGCCTGGGGATCCGCAAGTAACGGACTATCGATTGTCCGATTGTCAACCCGGAACTCATCGCGCACCCGGAAGGGCCGTGCTTTGATTCCGGGTCTTTTTTTTATCGGCCCCGGGAAGTCCCGAAGGCGGTGAGCGAGACGAAAGCCGGGAGTCCCGGAACGCCGGGGCTCCCGCCTTTCGTCCTTTCCTCCTTCCGGCCGGCCTCCCGGGGGCCTCGTACAGGGAGGTTTCATGTCTCAATCCCATCGCGTGGAGGCTGATCTCGGCGACGGCCGCAAGTTCGTGTTCGAGTCGGGCTGGCTCGCCAAGCAGGCCAACGGCGCGTGCATGGCCACTTTCGGCGAGACCATGGTGTTCGCCGCCTGCGCCGCCGGCGACGAGCGGCCCGGCACCGACTTCTTCCCTCTCACCATCGACTACCGCGAAAAGATGTCCGCGGCCGGACGCTTCCCCGGAGGCTTCATCAAGCGCGAGGGACGGCCGACGCAGAAGGAGATCCTGACCTCGCGCCTCTGCGACCGCCCCCTCCGCCCCCTCTTCCCCGACGGCTTCTACAAGGACGTCCAGGTCCTCCTCTCGGTCTACTCCGCGGACCAGAAGAACGACCCCGACATCGTGGCCATGAACGCCGCCTCCGCTGCGCTCATCGTGTCCGACCTCCCGTACAGCGGTCCCGTGGGCTCCGTCCGGGTCGGTCTCATCGGCGAGCAATTCATCATCTGCCCGACCTCCGAGGAGGTCAAGTCGAGCCGGCTCGACCTGGTGATCTCCGGCACGAAGGACGGCGTCATCATGGTGGAGGCCGGGGCGCGCGAACTGAGCGAGGAGCTGATGCTCAAAGCCTTCGAGGCCGCCATGCCCCCCATCCGATCGCTCATCGACGCGCAGCTCAGGCTGAAGGAACTCGCCGGCCGGCCGCTGGGCCAGTGGGAGATCCCGCCCTTCCCCCAGGCCGTCTACGAGAAGATCAAGGCGAAGTACACCGCCGAGATGCAGAAGGCCTTCTTCATCAAGGTGAAGCGCGAACGGAACGCCGCGTTCTCCGACATCGGCGACCGCATCTTCAAGGACATGATTCCGAAGGATGCCTCCGGCCTCACCGCCAAGGACGCCCCGACCACGGTGGACGTCAGCCGGGCCCACGAGCGCCTGGTGGACGAGATCGTCCGGGACTATGCGATCAACAACCGCCGCGCCGACGGACGCGGCCACAAGGACGTCCGCCCCATCACCATCCAGCTGGGCGTCCTCCCGCGGACGCACGGCTCCGCCGTCTTCACCCGCGGCGAGACGCAGGCCCTCGTGACCACCACCCTCGGGACCTCCTCCAACGAGCAGATCGTGGAGGGCCTCGAGGAGGAGTACTCCCAGCGCTTCATGCTCCACTACAACTTCCCGAGCTTCTCGGTGGGCGAGGTGAAACCCATCCGCGGCCCCGGGCGCCGGGAGATCGGGCACGGCGCGCTCGCCGAGCGGGCGATCGAGGCGGTCATGCCGTCCGAGCAGGACTTCCCCTACACCACCCGCATCATCAGCGACATCCTCGAGTCCAACGGCTCGTCCTCCATGGCCACCGTGTGCGGCGGCTGCCTCTCGCTCATGGACGCCGGAGTCCCGATCAAGGCCCCCGTGGCGGGGATCGCGATGGGGCTCGTCCAGGAGAAGGGCAAAGTGGCGATCCTCACGGACATCCTCGGCAGCGAGGACGCCCACGGCGACATGGACTTCAAGGTCGCCGGCACCGAGCAAGGCATCACTTCACTCCAGATGGACCTCAAGGCCGCGGGCATCTCGATGGAGATCACGAAGCAGGCCCTCGCGGACGCCCGCGACGCGCGCCTCTTCGTCCTGGGGAAGATGAAGGAGGCGCTCGCCGCCCCGCGCGGCGACCTCTCCGCCCACGCGCCGCGCCTCGTGCGCATCATGATCCCCTCCGACAAGATCGGCCTCCTCATCGGCCCGGGCGGGAAGACCATCCGTGAGCTCGAGGCCCGCACCGGCTGCGTGCTCGAGATCAACGACGACGACTCGGGCGAGGTGCTCATCGCCTCCAAGGATAAGAAGGCGCTCGACGTCGCCAGGGCGATCATCGAGGGCATGTTCCAGGAACTGAAGCTCGGCACGGTCTACCCGGCGAAGGTGGTCTCCCTCAAGGATTTCGGCGCCTTCTGCGAGATCGCCGGCACGGGCCAGGACGGCCTCGTCCACGTGACCGAGATCACCGAGATGCGCGGCATCCAGGTGGCCGACTTCCTCAAGGTCGGCATGGACGTGGAAGTCAAGATGCTCAGCTCCGACCCGCAGGGCCGCAACCGGTTCTCGATCAAGGCGGCGCGGCAGGAGAAGGGCCAGCCGCAGCTCGGCCCCCTGAACGGACCGGCGCCCTCCCCCGGCGGCACGCCCGTGGGTCCGGGTGGCGCACCCGTGGGTCCGGGCGGCCAGCAGCGCTTCCAGGACTCGCGTCCCGGCGGTCCTCCGCGCCCCCGCGGCCCGGTCGGTCCGGGCGGTCCGGGCGGACCTCCTCCGCACCGGGACTTCTAGACGGCCGTAGCATCGGCCTGCCCGCTCGCGGGATTTTTCCTGCTAATCCGCATGAGCCCGTACTCTTTGCCGGGAGGCGGGCGTATAGTACGTGGAGCGGAGACGAGAACGGGACAGCTGCGGAGGTCTCCATGCTCACCCTCGTCGTCTTGGCCCTGGCTGCGTCCCAGGATCCCCAGACCGCGAAGGTGTACTACGGCGTGGCCCAGGGCGCGAAGAAACCCGGCGAAGTCGTCGCTTCCAAGGTCTTCGACGAGATCCCCGAGTTCCAGAAGATCAAGGAGAAGGGACTGACCTCGGACGATCCGGAGTACTTCATCCTCCTCACCAAGGCCAACACCCGGTTCTATGCGGCCGTGATGAAGGCGGCCATGGCGGCGACGTGCGACGTCGTCGTGGAGAAAGGGACCGGCACGTTCACGGGGGCCCCGGCCGACCTGACCAAGAAGGCGATCGATTCGATCGATAAATGATCTCCACGATCGCCGCGACGCTCCTCGCCCTCCTTCCCCAGCAGGCACAGCCACCCGCCCCGCCCGCAACGCCGCCGGCAGCGCAAGCACAGCCTCCCGCGGCGCCGGCCCAAGCCCAGCCACCGGGGACCCCCGCCGGCCCTGCCGAGAAGAAGGTCCCCTGGCAGGACCTCTGCT
>JAHFOZ010000086.1:0-5244 GCA_023261405.1 Planctomycetota bacterium | reverse complement strand
GAGAGCCGGGAGGAGAAGGACGGGCTCGTCACCGTCATCTACAAGCTCAGCCACACGCCCTCTCCGGCGGGCGGGACCGTGGCCTCCCACCAGCTCCTGGGGATCGAGGAGTTCCAGAAGATGCTCCAGCCCCACGTCACCCCCGGGAAGGGCCGCATCGAGTTCTCCAACCGCCTCCGCGTCCTGGCCCTCACGGACACGAAGGAGAACATCGGGCACGTGGAGAAGATGCTCCAGCACATCCACACACCCGACCGCCCCGTCATGATCGAGGCCAAGGTGGTCGAACTGCGCTGGGACAACGACCTCCAGATCGGCGTGGAGGGCGACCTCGCCGGCACCGCGCTGATCTGGTCGCAGGCCGCCGACAACGGATCGTTCCTCCGGGAGGTCCGCACCCGGTTCAACCCCACCGCCGCCCTCGGCGCCACACCCTTCCAGGGCTCGACGTTCCGGTTCGCCGACGCCACCGCCCACCAGGGGACCTTCGGCGGCCTCGTCCAGATGTTCGTGGAGCGCGGCCGCGCCCACATCCTGTCCCAGCCGAGGATCCTCGTCCGGACCGATGACACGGCCACCATCTTCGCGGGCGAGGAGATCCCCTACCCGGCCTCGGTCACCACCCAGCCCGTGGGCGGGGCGATCACGAATTTCATCTACAAGAAGGCAGGCGTCAGTCTCGAAGTCATGCCCCGCATCGCCGCCCCCGGCCAGGTCTCCCTGAAGATCAAGCCCGAGGTGACCACCACCTTCGGCTTCGTCCAGATCATTCCCGGCACCATCGCCCCGCAGTTCACGGTCCGGAGCGTCTCCACCGAACTCCTGGTCCGCGACGGCGAGGAGGTCGTGATCGGCGGCCTCTTCAACCGCGACAAGACGACCATCCGCCGCGGGATCCCCTTCCTCTCCGAAATCCCGCTCCTGGGCTATCTCTTCGGGAAGTACGAGGACAGCGAGGTGATCCGGGAGATCCTCTTTTTCATCAAGCCCACGATCATCAAGTCACGCGAAGACCTGCCGCGCGGGCTGATCCTGCCGGACAAGTAGAACCCTCATCGCAGAGCTGCGGTAAAGTTGTGTGTCTCGGTTCCCAGGCTCACCGGGCCGGGGGGCGCGGGATCTCGTCGCCCAGGATCTCGCGTCCCGGGTCGGGCGCCGGGAAGGCCTGCTTCTTCATCATGAACATCCTCATCCGGAGGGAGCCGCCGCCCTCCCGCCGCGAGAGCACCCAGGCCAGGATGCCGATCGCCAGGAGGGCCGCCAGGGCCACACCCGCCGCCGTCGCCATCGCGCCCCGCTGATCCACCCGCTCCGGCGCGGCGGCCTTGCGCAGGGTCACCGCGAAGAGCAGCGGCGTCCGCGCCCAAACCGTCTCGCCGGCCCGGTCCTGATGCCGCGAGGGATAGTCGTACTGCCGGAGAAAGACCCCCTCAATCTCCACCCAGTCGGCAATGAACTCCTGCCCCTCCTCGCGGACCTTCCGGAAGGCGAGAGGCCGGCCCCCCGCATCGAGAGGCGCGGCCGGCAGGTAGAAGGTCACCGTGCGCCCCGACCGATCTTCCTGAAGCACGCCGAAGGGCACCTCGCCCAGGCCCTTCACGGGCTCCGGGGCGAGCATGAGGAGCCGCCCCCGGGTCCTGAGTGCCGCACCTCGAAGTCGCGCGGCATCGCGATACGCGCCGTCCGCGGTCAGCGCCGGATCCACCGCGCGGGAGACCGCGCCGGCCGTCGCGGAGTCCCGGAGGCGCTCCACCACCGACCGGAACTCCGGGGCCTCGCGGTCGAGAGTTTCCATCCCGTCGCGAAAGGGCGCGGCCATCTCGCGGAAGGGCGTGGCCGGTCCGGCAGGCGGACTCGTCTCCTGCGCCCCGAGGCTGAGCGTCACTTCCGGCGGAGGGGGCGGAGGCGGACCCGACCCCAGGCGCCGGAAGCCGATGACGGCGGCCATGACCAGGAGGAACGCGAGCGCCAGGATGTAGAGCCGGCCCCACTCTCGCGGGCCGGGGGGCGCGGGGGCCCGTCGCGAGGGCCCGGGAGGGGCGCGAAACGGGTTGGGGAGTTCCTGGGCCACCCGACCAGTCTACCACCGCCGCAGTGCGATTTCCCGCCGCACGACCCTCCCGGCGCGCGTCCAAGAAATCATGGGGGCGGGCGGCGGCGCAGGGCCTATAATCCACGCGGAGGCTCCATGATCGCCCGATCGGCCGCGCCGTGGCTGCTGCTCGTCGCCCTGGCGGCCGCTCCCCAAGCCCAGGCCCCCGACCCCGCCCGGGTGGACGCCGCGGTCCGCAAGGGACTGGGCACGATCAAGGCAGCGGGCGAGAACACCCTCAATGCGCACCAGGCGCCCGAGCTCGCGCTCCTCGCCATGGCCCATGCCGGCGTGCGCGAGAACGACCCCGAGTTCAACGCCCTGCTCAAGTCGATGCTGGTCCGCCCGCTCCAGGCCACGTACCGCGTCGCGCTCCAGGCCATGGTGCTCGAGGAAGTGGAGCGCGTGAAGTACCAGGATCGCATCCGGCAGTGCGCCCAGTTCCTGGTGGACACCCAGAGCTCGAACGGACAGTGGAGCTATGCCCACGAGAAGATCCCCATCCCCGCCGGGGACGGGGACACGCCCACCGTGGAGGACCCCGCGGCCAGGCCGGTGGACTACGACAAGGTGGTGGTCTTCCAGGACCCCGACTCGGGGGGCAAGCCGACCGTGCGAAGGAAGATCACGGTCAAGCGGACCCGCACGGACACTTTAGCTGCGGGCGACAATTCGAACTCCCAGTACGCCGCGCTCGGCCTGCGGGCCTGCCACGACGCGGGAATCCTGATCCCCAAGGAAACGGTGGAGAAGGCGTCGAAGTGGTGGCGCGAGTGCCAGATCCAGGAACCGGGCTCGCCCACGGGGCCCGCGTCGCGCGGGTGGGGATACATGGGCCGGAGCGGCAGCGCCTACGGCTCGATGAGCGCCGGCGCGGTGGGCGCGCTCGCGATCCTCATGCACATCGAAGGTAAGGACTGGAGGCAGGATGCTTCCTTGAACGCCGGCGTGCGCTGGCTCGCGGACCACTTCTCGGTGACGGAGAACCCCGGGCGCGGCAAGGGGGTGGACTACTACTACCTCTACGGCCTGGAGCGCGCCGGGATGCTCTACGGCACGACCAAGTTCGGAAAAAATGACTGGTATGCCGAGGGCGCCGCCACCCTCCTCCAGGCGCAGGCCCCGGACGGTTCCTGGGGCAGCCCCGTGAACACCTCGTTCGCGATCCTCTTCCTCAAGAAGGCCACCCGCGCGCTCGTGAGCACTTCGGACGCGCGGGCGAGATGAGCCGATGATCCCCTGGCGATCAATCGACGAGAATGCACCCCCCGACTGGAGATCCATCCTCGAGCCCGCCGACGCCCCCGCCGCGCCGGCCCCGATCCGCATCCCCTGGATAAGACTCGGCCCCGGCCTCATCCTGGCCGCGGGGATCGTGGTGGGCTTCCTCGTCGCCCGCGGCCCCGAGCGGCCTCCCGAACCGACGCCTGCCACCGCGGCGCAGGCCCCCGCCCCGCCGCCACCGCAGCCGCCTCTCCCGCCCCGCCCCGCGGTCGTCCTTGTCCCGACCGAGCCCGCCCCCGCCCCGGCTCCTTTCCCCGCCGCCCCGGAGCCCGTTCCCCCGCCGCCTCCGCCCCCCTCCTTCGAAGCCCGCGCCTGGCACGAGGCGTGGGAGCGCGCGATGGCCCGGGCCACAGGGCGCGATTACGACGGGGCCGCGACGGAACTCGGCAGGGCGGCGCGTACCTTCGAGGAGGAGGCGGTCCGCCGGGAGGCGCAGGCCGACCTTGAGGGCCTCCGCGCGGTCGCGGCGCTCTACGAGGAGGCGCGCGCGGCGCTCGCCGCGACGCCCCGCGGCTCGCGGATCTCCCTGTCGCGACGCGACGAGGCGGTGGAAGGCCTCGTCTGCGCGGCAGACCGCCAGCGCGTGGAACTCCTCGTCAAGGGAGCAGCCGACACGGTGTTCGTCGAGATCGCGGAGGCATCGGCGGCCTCGCTCCTGGCCCTGCGGCCGAAGCCGCCCGAACCGCGCACGGCGGGCCTCTTCCTGCTGCTCGACGGGGACGCGGCGGGGGCGGCGGAGCCCGACACGGTGCCCCCGAAGTACCGGGCGTACAAGCCCGCCCCGGCCCCGCAGGCCGGGAGGGATGAGGCAATCGCCCGTGAGTTGTATTACGCGGCGGAGCGGGAATTCCGCTCCCCCCGCACCCGCGGGCGCTCGTCCGAGAGATACCGCACGCTGCTCAGCGTCTGCGCGGAGACCGCGCTCGTCCGCGGCTCGCAAGGACGCATCGTGCTCCGGGTCGGGCAGAGCCGCGAGTTCTACTTCGGGGCCGACGACATCCGAGGCGGCGGCTCGTTCACGGCGGCCGACCGGCCGGTCGTGGGACGCTGCTGGATTGCTGCGACGGATTCATCCTTCGGCCAAGCCCCGCAGAACTTCGTGGAGATCGAATTCCACGCCGAGGCGGACACGCCGTATCGGGCCTGGGCTCTCCTGGGGGCCTGCTGCGTCGAGCGAACCCTGTGCTACCAGCAGGCCTCGCACTTCGAGGCCCCGCACCCGAAGCAGAAGGGGCTCATGGTGGGTCTCGAGCCGGGGAGCATCTACGGCCTTCCCGTGCGTCCCCCCGCGGAGGTGGACCTCAAGGCGACGCATGCCGAACATGCCCGGAACGCGGCCGTCTCCTGGGGATGGGCGGAGATCCGGATCCCCAAGTATGCGGCCGCCGGGAAGAAACGCGTCCGTATCCTTACCGACCGGGAGGGCTTGGCCGTGGCCCGGGCGCTCGTCTCCTCCGACCGCGCGACGCCCCCCAGGGCCGGGGACCTCAAGGCCCTGGACGGCGCCCGCGAGGAACTGCTCCTGCCCGCGGCGCGCTGACCCTCCTCCGCTCCGCTTCCGGTCGGGCCTCGGGGCGCGGGGCTTTCGGGGAATTCGGGCGCCCGCGGCCGCGTCCTGATTAGTGGCGGCGCTTTCGGGGGCGTGATATACTCGGGGTGTCGGCCTTCCAGGACCAGAAGCAAGAAGAACGGGGACCCCCACATGTTCGAGAAATTCACCGAGCGGGCACGGAAGGTGATGAGCCTGGCCCGCCAGGAAGCCCAGCGGCTCAACAGCGAGTTCATCGGTACGGAGCACATCCTCCTGGGCATCATTCAGGAGGGCGGCGGCGTGGCCGCAAAGGTGCTCAAGAACCTCAGCGTGGACC
>JAHFOZ010000511.1 GCA_023261405.1 Planctomycetota bacterium | reverse complement strand
TCTCATGGAACATGTGAGATCGGTCCTCGGCGCAATCAACGCAGGACCCGAAGCAGCCATCACCATCAGTCGTCACGTGAGCCCACATGCTATTCGGATATACTTGGGGACAGGTACTTAGATAGAAGTGCACATAGGACGCTTCCGGGTCAAGGTGTTCAGCCGCAAGGGCGCGATCCGACTGGCGTGTCTCTTCCTGTTCATCCTCCTGGCCACCGCCATCGGCGGGGCGTGGATGATCTCGATGCCGGGGGAGTCCCACGCCGGCCCCCTGCCGCCCCTTACGGCCGAGGAGGGGGCGCTGGCGGCCTCCCTCCGGCGTGACGTGGAGGAACTGGCCGGGTCGATCGGCAACCGGAACCACAAGGCGCACTCGAGGCTCATGGCCGCGGCGGATTTCATGGAGCGGCGGCTTCGCGAGTCGGGCCACGAGGTCCGACGGCAGACCTTCGAACTCGAGGGCCTGCCCTTCCACAACCTTGAGGTCGAGATCTCCGGGACGGGACGTTCGAGGGAGATCGTCGTCGTGGGGGCCCATTACGACTCCGCGCCGGCGTGCCCCGCGGCCAACGACAACGGCTCGGGCTCGGCGGCGCTGCTGTCGCTCGCGGCCTCATTCGCCGGGAAGCGGCCCGCCCGCACGCTCCGCTTCGTGGCGTTCACCAACGAGGAGCCTCCCTTCTTCAACGCCGAGGGAATGGGCAGCCGCGTCTACGCCCGCCGCTGCCGCGAACGGAACGAAGACGTGACCGCCATGGTGAGCCTGGAGACCCTGGGCTATTACAGCGACGAGGAGGGAAGCCAGAAGTACCCGCCGCCCCTCAGCCGCTTCTACCCATCCCGCGGGAACTTCGTGGCCTTCGTGGGAAACGTCTCCTCCCGCTCCCAGGTCCGGTCCATGATCGCCTGCTTCCGCCGCGAGGTGAAGTTCCCCTCCGAAGGCGCGGCCCTGCCCGCGGCCATCCAGGGCGTGGGATGGTCGGACCACCTGTCGTTCTGGCAGGAAGGGTATCCCGGCGTGATGGTGACCGATACGGCCGTTTTCCGCTATCCCTGGTACCACACGCGCAAGGACACGCCGGAAAAGCTCGACTACGAGCGCCTGGCCCGCGTCGTGTCGGGCCTCCGCCCGGTCATCGCCGCGCTGGCGGAGTGACCGCCCGGACTTTTCTGCGAAGCCGCTTCCGGAAACGAGAATCCGGCGGGGCACCGCGCTCCCGCCGGACGGTCCTGTCCGCACTGCCCTTCAGTTTGTGAAGACCCGGGCCCCCATGAACCCGCGGCTACTGCTGGAACCAGCCGGGCGAGAAGTATACGCGGCTCGAACCGGCGCAATGGATGAGGTCGCCCTTCCCGTCGCCGTCGAGGTCGGCGGAACTCTGGAGAGAACCGGGGGCGGCGGGGAGGAGGGTTCCCCCGCTCCGGAAGATCCCCGTCCCCTCTCCGAGAAGGCAGGCCACGGACCCGTCGACCGCGAAGCCGGTCACGGCGATATCGGTGAATCCGTCGCCGTCGAAGTCGCCGATCGCCAGGGAACTCACCGATCCGGTCGACCGCTCGATGGCCGCTCCGAAGGAGAACTGGCCGTTCCCGAGGGCGACGGCCACCGCGCCTTCACCGTTGCCCGACCCGTCCGTCAAGCCGGCGACCAGATCGGAGTGGCCGTCCGCGTCCACTCGGGCCGCGGCCAGGGCGGTGACGCTACGAGAGAAGGGGACCGTGCTCCGGAGCACCGGGCCCTGGACGTTGTCCCAGCGGTAGATGTCCACGAGGGTCGTATCCGCCTGGCGCACCAGGGCCACGTCGCTGCGTCCGTCTCCGTCAAAATCTCCGGCCGCCCACAGTCCCGAGGTGGCGATATGAACCTGATCTTCAAACAACCCTGAACCGAGGCCGCGCACGATGTAAAGGTATCCGCTTCCGGAGGCGAGGATGTCGACGCGCCCGTCTCCATCCACGTCGGCCAGCCCGACCGAGACCGCCTCGGCTCCCACGAGGACGTCGGTCTCGCCGGCTGCATTGCGGTAGATGACATGAACCCGTCCGAGATAGGGAGCGTTGGCGGATGGATTCCCGGCCTGGGAGACGAGCAGATCGGGGACGTCGTCGCCGTTGAGGTCCCCGGCGGCCAGCCCGCTCGCGCTGTCGGCCGTGGCGTAGGTTTCGGCGGGCACGGCCGGCGAGCTGGAGGAGAGCGGCCCGTAGTAGATGGAGGCGCGTGCGTCCTGGCCGCTGCCGGGAGTCCCGGGGACGCTCAGGACCGCCAAGTCCTGGAAGCCGTCTCCGTTGAAATCCGCGGAGACCGCCGCGATGTCGATCAATGATTGGATCGGCGACAACTTCAGAACCCTGTCGGAAGCCGGGCCCCTCGAGGCGACCTCCGTGCCGTCGTCGCCGCAACCCGCCACGAAAAGGACGCCGGCGATCAGGGTCAAGCCATTCAGGGTTTTCATCGTTTCCTCCGTTCCATCGCGGAGGTAGCGCAAGAGGCGTGCCAGCGGCGGCAAGGGGGAGGGCGGCAGCGGACCTGACGACCGGGTCGGAATATCCGACGAAAATGGCGGAAGGCGGGCGACCGTCAGAACCCGATCTGCACGCCCAGGTGGAGGAAGAAAATGTGGTCGCCTGCGTCCGCGAGGCCCGCCTGAGGCGTCAGGGTCACCCAAACCCCGTTCGTGACCTGCAGGCCTCCCACGGCGCCGATCAGCAGGGCGACCCCATCGTCCGTGTCCGTGACCCCGCCGAAGTGGCCGAACTGGAGGCCGACCTGGGCCATGGCCAAGAACGTCGGGTCCCGGTAGAACGTCCAGTCCAGGCCTCCCGAGATGAACAACAGCGTGCCTTTCGGGTCCTCAAGCGGCGGGTCGATGTCCCGGTCCATCCCCGAGATGGTGATCTCGAGGAAGGCCCCGATGTCGTCCGAATTCATCCCGAGGAGGCCCCGCGAGAGGAGCGGCATGGGCGCCCGGAACTGGAGGCCTCCTGCAACGGCGGGATCAGACTCGAAATCGTCGCTGAAGAACAGGAACCCCAGTCTCGCCGAACCTTCGAGGTGGTCGAAGTCCAAGAGCTTGTATTCCGTGGCCTGCGCCCCTTGGGGCGCGGCCGGCCGCTCCGCCGCGGGCGCGGGCTCCTGGTAGAGCATACGAAGCGGGGCCTGATCCGCGGCGCCAAGTCCTCCCGCGAGGGCGGCGAACAGCACGGCTTCGAAGAGCATCATCGGTCCTTCCTTGTCTCTGGCGCCGGACGCGCAGCGGCGCCGGCGCGGATCCGCAGGAGCGTGGCGAGGACGGCCGCGATCGTGCGCTTCACAACACTCCCATGAACAGATGGAATCACAGCCATCAGGAAATATGGCACGGAAGACGCCGGCCCCTACGGCTCCGCCTACCCCTGCACCCCCGGTCGGATCCCGTACAGCGCCGAGTCCCGGTGAGAGACCCCCCTTAATGGATGCGCCCTCCCTGGAAGGCCCATTGATATAACAAGTATGGGTCCCCTGTCAAGACTCGCGTGGGGGCTCTGGGGTTCAGAAGGAAGCGGGGTAGGTTCGTCGCGGCAGGAGGGGGGGGGGAGGCGGCTCAGAGGCGTAAGTCGAAAGGATGCTG
>JAHFOZ010000510.1 GCA_023261405.1 Planctomycetota bacterium | reverse complement strand
CGCCGCCACCACCGCCCAGTAGCCGGCGAGATTCGCCTGGGACGAGAGGACGTCCATCGCCTGCGCCAGGGTGGTCCGGGGGATCATGTCGAGCGAGATCGACATGATCCTCCGGGCCGCGAGTTTCCTGACCAGGTCCGCCTGCGAGAGCGGGTAGAGAAGGCTCACCAGGGCGCTCCCCTCCTTGAGCTTCGCAAGCTCCCCCTCGGAGGGCTTGTTCACCTTCACGATCGCATCCGCCGCGGTGACCACCGCGTCGAACCCGGCGACCACCGTGGCTCCCGCGGCCGTGTAGTCGCCGTCGAGCACCGCCGAAGCCTCGCCCGCCCCCGCCTCGATCACGAACTCGATCTTCTTCGGGGCGAGTTTCTTGACCGTCTCGGGCACGAGAGCGACGCGCTTCTCGAAGGGCGCCGTCTCTTTGGGGATGCCGATCTTCATCGCTTGCGTCCCGGGGCCTTCCGGTTGTCGATCTGCGCCCGCTGCAGGCGCCCGCTGTAGTCCACGTAAATCGTCTTCCACTCGGTGAAGACTTCATAGATCGGGTGCCCGCCCTCCCGGTGGCCGTTGCCCGTGCTCTTCGTCCCGCCGAACGGGAAGTGGCACTCGGCGCCGATCGTGGGGGCGTTCACGTACACGATGCCGGTGTCCAGCTCCTCCATCGCGACGAACGCGGCGTTGACGTCCCGCGTGTAGATCGAGCTCGAGAGCCCGTACTCCACGTCGTTCAGGCAGGCGATCGCCTCATCGAGGCTCCCCACCGTCAGCACCGACAGCACCGGCCCGAAGATCTCCTCCCGGGCGATCCGGGCCGCGGGCTTCACGCCGTCGAAGACCGTGGGCCGGTAGAAGCACCCTTTCTTCAGGGCCCCCTCTCCGGCGGGCGCGCCGCCGCAGAGGAGCTTAGCTTCCTTTTTCCCGATCTCAACATATTCCTGCACCGCGCGGACGCGCTCCCGGTTGATGAGCGGCCCGACCTCGTTCTTCTCGTCGAGGCCGTCCCCCAGGCGAAGCTTCTTCGCCCGGGCCACCACCCGCCCCACGAGCTCGTCGTGGACCTTGCGGTGCACGATGAGCCGCGAGGTGGCCGTGCAGCGCTGGCCCGTGGTCCCGAAGGCTCCCCAGAGCACGCCCTCGAGAGCCAGGTCGAGGTCCGCGTCGTCCATCACGATCTGGGCGTTCTTGCCTCCGAGCTCGAGGGAGACCCGCTTGAGCATCCGGCCCGCGACGGCGCTGATCTCGCGTCCCACTTCCGAGGAGCCCGTGAAGCTGATCACGCGCGCGTCCGGGTGGCGCACGAGCGCCGTCCCCACGGTCCCGCCGCCGCCGTGGACCAGGTTCACCACGCCCGGCGGGATCCCCGCTTCGATCAGGCACTCCACCAGAAGGTGCGAGCAGTGGGGCGTGTCGCTCGCGGGCTTGAGGACCACGGTGTTCCCCGACACGAGGGCCGGGAAGGATTTCCAGGTGGGGATGGCGAGCGGGAAGTTCCACGGCGTGATGAGCCCCGCCACGCCGATCGGCGCGCGCACGGTCCAGCCCGCCTTGTTGGGGAGCTCGCTCGGCGCGGAGTACCCGTGCAGCCGGCGGCCCTCCCCGCCGTGGACCCACGCGGTGTCGATGCCCTCCTGCACGTCGCCGCGCGCCTCCTTGAGGACCTTGCCCATCTCGCGCGTCATCGCGCGGGCGATCTCCTCCTTGCGGCGCGTGAGGATCTCCCCCGTGCGGAACAGCAGTTCCCCGCGGCGGGGGGCGGGGACCTTGCGCCAGGCGGGGAAGGCCTTCTTCGCGGCCTGCACCGCGGCGTCGACGTCCTCGGGCCCGCTGGACGGGAACTCGCCGATCACGTCGTCCTGGTTTGCGGGGTTGCGGTCCGGGAAAGTCCTCCCGCTCTTCGCGGGGACCCAACGGCCGCCGATGAAGTTGAGGAAGCTCACAGGTTCTGGTAGGCGGGGCCGCCGCCTCCCTCCGGGGGAACCCAACGGATGATGCCGTAAGGGTCCATGATGTCGCAGGTCTTGCAGTGCACGCAGTTCGAGGCGTTGATCTTGAGTTTCCCTGGGCCGGCGCCGTCCGGCTTCAGCCACTCGTAGACCGCCGCCGGGCAGAAGTGCTGGCAGGGGTTTCCGAATTCCTTCGTGCAGCGGCTCGCGCAGAGATCGGGTTCGAGGACATGGAGGTGGCAGGGCTGGTCCTCTTCATGCACGGTGCCGGAGGCGTAGATGTCGCTCAGCTTCGAGAACGTGAGCTTGTCGTCGAAGGCCAGCTTCTCCGGCATCGCGTCCGCCTCCAGCTTCCTCATCCGGGTGTGACCCTCGCCGATCTTCACGAGTCCGTCGAACGGGCTCCACCCGTTCGTGAACTCCCCGGCGGCCGCCCCTGCCACGCCGGCATAGAAGCCGAGCTTGAAGCCCTTCTTGAAGTTCCGGGACCTCCAGAGCTCCTTCCGGATAAAGCTCGCCTCGACCCGGGCGCTGTACGCCGCGAGCGCCTTCTCCGAGAAGTCGTCCTTCCCGAGCGACTCGAACGCCGTCTCGGCCGCGAGCATCCCGCTCTTGAGCGCGAGATGGACGCCCTTGAGGCGCTGGCCGTCGAGGAGCCCCGCCGAGTCGCCGGCGAGCAGCGCCCCGGGCATATGGAGCCGGGGCACCGCCTCCCAGCCGCCTTCCGGGATGGTCTTCGCGCCGTATTCCACCATCTTGCCGTGCTCGAGGATGGCGCGGACCTTGGGGTGGGTCTTGAAGCGCTGGAGTTCGTGGTGCGGATCGGTGAACGGGTTCCGGTAGTCCAGCCCCACGACGAAGCCGATGTCGATCCGGTCGCGCGACATCGCGTAGATGAAGCCGCCGCCGAATGTGTCGCTCTCGAGCGGCCAGCCCATGGTGTGGATCACCCGCCCCTTGTGAGTGGTCCCGGGCGGAAGCTCCCAGATCTCCTTGACGCCCGTGGCGTAGACCTGGGGCGATCGTCCCGCGTCCAGCTTGAACTTCTCCACCAGGATGCGGGTGAGGGAGCCGCGCGGCCCCTCGCCCACGACGGTCACTTTCGCCCTGATGTCCACGCCAGGCTCGAAGGTCCCCTTCCGCTCCCCCTTCCGGTCTATCCCCTTGTCGCCCGTCCGAACGCCGGTGACGCGGCCATTCTCGACCAGGGCATCCACGGCGGGGAAGCCCGGGAAGACGTTCACCCCGAGCGTCTCCGCCTGTTTCCCGAGCCAGCGGACGAGCTGTCCGAGGGTGACGATCAGGTTGCCGTGCTGGTGCAGCGACGGAGGCGTGAAGGGGAGTATGGAGCAGTCCGTCTCCGTGAGGAACCAGACGAAGTCCTCCTCCACGGGGGATTCGATGGGCGCCCCCTGTGCCTCGAAGTCGGGGATCAGCTCGCGGAGCGACCTGGGATCCATGACGGCCCCGGAGCAGCTGTGGGCGCCCAGCTCCCGCGCCTTCTCGATGAGGGTGATGTTGAGCGTCTGCCCCGCCGCCTTGGCGAGTTGGGCGAGCCGGATGGCCCCGCCCAGTCCCGCGGGCCCGGCGCCGACGAAGAGGACGTCTACTTCAAGAGTCTCGCGCTCGGCCATGGCGCGGCCATTCTAAGACCTGCCCCGGAACG
>JAHFOZ010000085.1 GCA_023261405.1 Planctomycetota bacterium | reverse complement strand
CGCCCTCTTCCGCCGGCGCCGTTAGTGGTTCGACACGCTCGATTCGCCGGGTTGCCCGCGTGCGGTGCAACCCGGTGAATCAAAGCTGACCCGGCAGGACCTCAAGACGCCCCGGTTCCGCAAGGACCGGGGCGTTTTTCATTACCCAGGGCGGTGCTTACGAACCAAGTTGGAAGCGTCTTCTTGTCGTACGGCTACTTCTTCGGGGGAGGGGGGCGGGTCCCGGCGATGTGGGCCAGGGTGAGGGCGTTCATGGAGACGGCGTAGGTGGCGCCGCCGAGGGGGGACCAGCGGTCGTCCGCGGGCCAGGAGCCCAGGGCGCAGGTGTCGGCGGACTGCTGGAGCGACAGCAGCTCGCGCACCGTCGCGTTCGTCCACTGCGTCCAGGCGGTCCCCTTGCGCTGCTCCCTCTGCAGCAGGAACATCGTCCCCAGGCCCCAGTAGGAGTAGTCCCGGCGCAGCGGGTCCGGGTTCGGGAGGTCCGCGAGCATCATCTTGTCCGCCGCGGCCACGGCCGCCGTGGCCTTGCCCTCGATCAGCGACCGCACCAGGCCCGAGAACGCGCTCAGCGTGTCGTGGTGCGCGAAGGTCTCGAACCCCGTGAGGTTCACCTTCGCCATCTGCGTGGGCGAATACCCCACGTGCAGGTCCCTCTTGTCGGTGACCCCGTCGTACCACTGGAGGATCGCGACGAAGTTCGCCCTGGGGACCTCGATCCCCGCCTCCTTCGCCGACAGGAGCGCCAGCCCGCCCCACGAGGTCACCCACGTGTCGCCGGCGGCCCCCGCCGTGTAGCCCCAGCCCCCGCCCTTGGCCTGAAGCGCCAGCGCCGCCTTGAGCGCCCGCATCGCCGCCTCCCGGAGCGCCGACCGGTCCTTCTCCGTGAACGACTCCCCCGGGACCGACTGCACGGCCGCCACGTAGAGGGCGTAGGTCGCCACCAGGTGCTCGTACACGGGCTTGATCGTCTTTCCGCTCACGATCGCCCCGTCGGGCTGCTGGCAGGAAAGGATCCACTCGATCGCCCCCCGCACCACCTTCCCCGCCGGGAGGCCGCCCAGCTCGACCTCGCTGTCCGGGCCGAGGCCCGCATTCAGGAACGCCAGCAGCCCGAGGCTCGTGGTCCCCAGGTTCAGCACCCCCGCGGGCGCGGGATCGCAACCCTTGTCCGGGCAGTTCGCGTGCCATTTCGTGCATTCCCAGGCGCCGCTCGGCGACTGGTGGAGCGCGAGCCACCGCAGCCCCAGGAACAGCGCGCGGCCCTCCCGCGACTTGAGCCACGCCGGCAGCCTCCCGTACTCCCGCGCCACGTCCTCCAGGATCCGGCCATACCCCTCGCACTTCGAGCAGGGATAGGCGGCCAGGACGAACGGGCTCCCCGTGCCGTCGCACGCGGGGCAGATTCCCAGGTCGATCGCCCACCGGAAATGCCCGCCCGGGAGCGTCGCGCGCGTCTTCTTCCCGTCGCATCCGGCGCACTTCAGCCCCTTCGCGCCGTTGCACCCCGCGCAGGCGAACATTTTCCTGCCCTTGCAGGCCGTGCAGCTGATCTTCCCGGTGTCCGGGTCCACCGTGTACCCCGTGCCGCGGCACGCGCCGCAGACGGAGGCCCCCTGCGCGCTGCAGGACGGGCACGGATAGCGCCCCTGCCCGAGGCACGCCTCGCAGGTCGTCGCGGCCTTGATCTTGTCCGCCACCGATTCGCAGTACCGGGCCCATCCCGCGTCGGGCGCCTCGGCCGCCAGCTTCCTCCAGCGCGCCTGCGCCGCTGCCGCGTCGAAGGCCGGGTCCTTCACCGAGCAGAGCGCGCCCAGGTACTTCGACGGGAAGTCCGCCGCCCCCGCCGCCAGCTCGGCCGCGCGGGCCGCACGCAGCCCGTAGGGTGCCGACAGCAGCATCGCCATCTCGATCCGCCCCACCGTGGCCGCCGGCCCCCAGAGCTCCGAGACCGGCGCCTTCGCCAGCCGCGCCTGCGCCGCCGCCGCGGGGTCCACCTTCCCCTTCTTCGCCTGGATCTCCTGCACGTGGGCGCAGGCGAAGAGATGGAACGCCTCGAGGGGCGCCTCCCCCAGGGCGGCGATCTGCCCGGCCAGCGCGACGAGCGCCGCCTGGTGCATCTCCGCCGTGAGCTCCTCCGCCTCCGTCGTCACGGCCGCCGCGAGGTAGGCGTCCAGCACCTGGACGGCCTGCGGGGCGAGCTTCCACGCCGCCTCGTCCCGCGCCAGGAAGAGCGCCGCGGCGGCGTAGAGGGCGGACTTCCCCGAGTTCGCCCCGAAGACCGCCGCCGCCTCGGCACGCTTGTCGGCCGGGCTGCGGAGGGCGGCCTGGTGGAGCACGAGGAACGGCGCCCCCTTCTTGCCGAGGGCCGGGACCGGCGGGCCGCCCTTGACGGGCGCGGCGACCGGAGGCGGATCCTCGGGAGGCGTCACCGGAACATCCGGGGGCTTCGGGGTGTCCGCCTTCTTCGCGGCGGCGAGCTGGTCGGCGTCGATCTTCTGCCGGAGCTGCTCGAGGCCGTCGCGGAACTGGGCGGGGATGTCCTCGGCCCCCTTCGCGTCCCGGAGCGTCAGCGCCATCCGCAGGAGGTGCAGCCGGCTCCGGGCGTCGGAAAACTTCAGGGCAGCGAGCAGCGCCTGGACCTCCTGCTGGCCCTCGGTGAAGCGCGTGAGGAGCGCCCGCTCGACCTCGAGGACCTTCGCCCCGATGCGGTTGTTCGCCTGCGATCCGGCGAGCGCGTCGGGGAACTCGCGCAGCGCGGAGAGCGCGTCCGCCAGGCGCCCCGCCTTCACGTGCGCATCGGCGCGGGCGAGGACCGAGTCGGCGATCTGATCCGCCTCGGCGGCCATCCGTCCCTCGAACTCGGCGAGCGGCGCGGTGAACCTCGGATGGTGGGGCGTGCCGCGGTACTTCGCCTCAAGCTCCCTCCACCTTGCGCGCACCGCCGGGTAGTCGGCGTGCCGGCCCTCGGACCTCTGCTGGAATTCCCGCGCGTCCGCCAGCGCGCGCTCCACCCCGGGGTCCGCGGCCGGCGGGGCGGGGACCGCGGGCCGGACGCCGGCCTCCTCTTCCTTCTTCTTCCCGCCCAGGGCGAAGACGAGGACGACGGCCAGCGCGACGGCCGCGGCGGCGCCGCCGGCGAGGAGCGGGAGGGGCCTCTTCGCCGGGAGGGCCGCGGGTTTGAGGTGCTGGCCGCTGGCGCGACGCACGGTGGCGGGCATCCCGGCCGCGGCGTCGAGCGCGGCGATGAGGTCGTCGTAGGTCTGGAAACGCTCGGCGGGCTGCTTGCGGAGCATGCGGAGGACGATCTTCTCCGCGTTCGGGGAGAGCTCCGGCCGGATCGTCCGCGGCTCGGGCGGGGCCTCCGTCACCTGCTTGTTCATGACCTTCCGGGCGGTGTCGCCGCTGAAGGGCCGGCGGCCGGTGAGCATCTCGAAGAGGATGATGCCGAGCGAGTACAGGTCGGAGCGATGGTCGAGGGCGGCCTCGCCGCGGCACTGCTCCGGGGAGGCGTAGGCGGGGGTGGAGTGGACGAACTCGGTCTGGACGCCCTTGTCCTTGGAGACGTCGCGGGCGAGCCCGAAGTCGAGGATCTTGGCCTTCCCTTCGGGGGTGATCATGATGTTCTGGGGCTTGATGTCGCGGTGGATGAGGCCCTGCTTATGGGCGTGGCGGAGGCCGTGGGCCACCTGGCGGGCGATGTCGAGCGCGCGGGCCTCCGGGAGGGCGCCCTTCTGCCTGACGACCTTGAAGAGGGTGTCGCCCTCCACGTGCTCCATGACGAAGAAGGCGCGGCCGCCGGCCTCGCCGAAATCCACGGCGCCCACGATGTTCTCGTGGCTCACCTTGGCGGCGGAGCGGGCCTCCTTGAGGAAGGTCTCGACGTAGGCCTTGTCCTTGCCGAGCTCGGCCGGGAGGAGCTTGATGGCGACCTGCCGGTCGAGGCTCGTCTGGCGGGCGAGGAAGACGTCGCCCATGCCGCCCGACCCGAGCCGCTTCTGGATCTCGTAGCCGGGGACCAGGTTGGCGGGGGGCATTTCGACGATGCCGGACTGCGCCTTCCGGGGGGAGACGCCGCCGGGGGTCTGCTGCGCAGGAGGGACACCCGGCTTGCCGCACTTGGGGCAGGGCGGCGTTAACCCGGCCGTCGAGGGGGTGACGGTGAAGGCGTGTCCACAGGTGCACTGGAACGACGGGCCGCGGTCATCCATGCGGTCATCCATAGAGGTGCAAACCAGAATCTCGTTGCCTGCCAAGCGCCGGTTCAACGCAAACCGGCCGCCCTGGATGCCCGCTCCTACCCTGAATGAGATACAACGCAGGAGGCGCCGGAGGAGCCTGTTTCGGGAAACAACGCGGCTATTTCGGCTTCTCGGGCGGTTTCGGAGCCTCGACGGGAGGCTTCTTGGGATCGGGGGGCTTCGGCAGCTCCGGAGTGGGCTTGGGAGGCTCGGGCTTGCCCTCCGGCGCGCCCTCCTTGGGGGGCGCGGAGGAGGGCTTCTTCTCATCGGGCGGCTTGTCGGGAGGTTTGGGGGGATCGGCGGGCTTGTCGGGCGGTTTCGGATCCTCGGGCTTCTTCTCGGGGACGGGCTTGGCCTTGATGAGATCCGTCCGCGGCTTGCGGAGCTTCTTGAAGTAGTCGGCGGAGATGACGTAGTACCAGCCGGAGAAGCGGTCGGTGAGCGAATCGGCGCGCTTCTTGCCGTCGGCCACCTTCTTGTCGAAGTCCCCCTTCTTCTTGTCGAACTCCTCCTTCTCCTTCTTCGCCTTCTCCTCGTCCACCTTCTGGTCCTCGGGCTTCTTCGCGGGGTCGGCGGCGTAGGGCCTGGGCTCGGCCGGGGACGCGCCGAGGAGCGCGGCGTCGAACCGGGCGGTCACCAGGAGGTAGCGGTGCTCGCCCCCGAAGAGGGGCTTCTTCTCCTCTTTCTTCTCGTCCTTTTTTTCCTCCTTGGGTGGTTCGCCCGCCCCGGCGGTGAGTTCCTCGTCCGAGCCCGGGGCCACCTCGCCGAAGCGGAGGGTGTAGATCACCCCGTCGTCGCAGGAGACCTGGACCTCGCCCTCGTTGGAGATGAGGTGGACCTCCTTCCCCTGCTGGAGGAAGTAGTAGCCCTGGCCCTGGAGCGAGCGGAGGGCGAAGACCTGCTCCGGGGTCATCCGCTCCTTCACCTTGAACTCGCCGGCGAATTTGAGGTCCCGCGTGAGGATCGGCGGCTTCGGTCGCACGCCCACGATCCGGAGGTCGTCGAGCGCGCCGGTCATCTGCCCGATGTTCTCGGTATGGGGCTCCTCGGTGTCCTTCATCTCGCTGATCTTCCAGGGCCCGGAGGAGTCGTCCCGCTGCACGATGAAGTGGCTGCGGTTCTTGAGCTGCACGGCCTGCTCGTCGTAGGAGTAGCTGTCCACGTCGATCTTCCGGATCGCGCCCGCCGTCAGCTGGAGGAGGTCGGTCTCGATCCAGTCCTCGAACTTCGTCGTGATCTCGACCTTGGTCTTGAGGGCGTACGTGCGCTTCTGGCCGGGCACGCGGAGGTAGCGCTGGTCGCGCTCGCCGGGGGCCTTCTTGCCGAAGATGAAGTCCGCCAGCACATTGCCCGTGCCGTCCCTGAGCGTCACCCGCTGGCCGCGGCCCTTGTTGCCGGACGCCTGGTCGTCCAGCGGATCCACCACCCCGAGGGCCTCGTGGTCCTTCGAGTTCGGCGACTGGACCTTGTCCTTCCTGAGGTCGATCACCGCCGAGGCGGTGTTGACGAGCCGCTCCTTGGCGTCGGCCGGGTAGTTGTGGTGCGAGGGGATGCTGCCCTTCCCGCCCTGGATCTGCACCTTGAAGCGCCGCGGCCGCCCCGTGGCCTCGCTGTAGTCCACCACCTCGAGGGACGCCGCCTTGTTCGGATCCTTGAAGTCCGGGAAGAACTCCTTCCCCTGGTCGTCGAAGACCTCCGATGACGGCCTCCCGGGCGCGCTGAGGAGGACGATCGCGGCCAGGGCCGCGGCCGTCCCGAGGAACGCGAGCGTCTTCGTCCCCTCGGTCATGCCGCCACCCTCCTGTCCTGCGCCGCCAGGCGCCGGAAGAAGAACACGATCGCGATGAGGGCCGGGAGGATCGGCGGCAGGATCAGCGCCATCGCCTTGATCCCCCGCTGGATCGCCCGCACCGCCAGCTCCTTCTCCCCCTGGCTCTTCTCGATATCGGACTTCTTCCGGTCCTCGATCTCCTTCTTCTGGGCCTCGAGGCGCTGGTTTTCCACCTTGAGGAGCTGACCCACCTCGGCCTCCATGCGCCCCACGTCCACGTCCTTGCGGTCCTTGAGGGCCTGGATCGCCGCGTTCACGCGGTCCTGGGCCTCCTTGACGTTCTTCTCCGCCTTCTCCTCGGCCTCCTTCGTCTTCTCCACGAGCTTGTCGTTGTGGATCTTGACGCGGTTCTCCACGGCCTGGAGCGTGCGATGCTTCGCGCGCCGCTTGCGGAGGCCCACGAAGGTCTCGTCGCCCGCCATCACGTCCACGGCGTTGAGGACGAAGGTCACGTTGTCGAAGTTGAGCCCGGCCCCTCCGCGCTGGCGCAGCTGGAAGAACTGGTCCCCGATGCAGTCCGCGTCGGCGACCATGAGGACGTTCACCTTATTCACCTGGGAGGGCTGGGCGGGGGCCTGGCCCTCCTTGGGGGGCTCGGCGGAGGCGGGGAGGGTCCCCTGGACCCGCGCCGCGAGCGTGTGGGTCTTCGCGCTCGGGCGGTGCGGGCGGTACTGGTTGAGCGACATCCCGCCCATGAAGTTCCGCTCGAACATCTGGCTCGAGAGGAGCGTGCCGTTCTGCCCCGAGGTCCCCAGGAGCGGCGTGAACGTCAGCGCGGCCCGGGGGTCGGGCCCGATCTCGCCGGCCACGATGGCCACGAACTCCTGGAGGCCCGACGTGATCGCCTCCTTCGTGTTGAAGGCCTCCGCGTTCCCGCCGCCGGGGCCCACGAAGACCACCTCTTCCGGCTGGTCCTTGAAGAGCGGGTGCGGGTTGTACTTGTCCCAGACGATCGTCTCGGGCACCCAGACGATGCCGAGCGTCTCGAGGAACTTCCGGATGTCCCCCTTCTGCTCGGGGGGCGGCATCCCGAACTGCCCCCCGCGCCCGGGCGCCTGCTTGGGCTCGTTGGGGGCGAGGCCGCCGTTGAACGTGGGGAACGGGTCGTCGAAGAGGAGCGTCGCGGCGCCCCTGCGGATATAGGCCAGGAGGTTGTCCATCTGCGGCTGGGAGAGCGACGAGGGCATCACCACCAGCAGCGCGTCGTAGGTCTCCGTCACCGGCTGGTCGAGGGCCACCTGGACGATCTCGTACTGCTTCTTGAGCTCGCCCACGATCCCCCACTCCGGCAGCTGGCGGAAGCCGCCCTGGCCCATGTCGAAGCCGCCGGCGATGCGGGCGTCCGTGGAGGCGACGCCCACCTTCTTCCGCTTCTGGCCCGCGACCGTCCCGAGGGACCGCGTGAGTTCGTACTCCACCGAAAGGCCGCGGTGGAGGAAGGGGACCACGACCTCCTCCAGGCCGCACGTGAAGGCCACGCCGAGGAAGACCTCCTCGACCCCCTGGTGGGACTCGTCGATGTCCGCGACGGGGACGGGCTTGATGCCGAACTTCTCGTCCGCGTCGCGCGCCTCGGGGCTGAACTTCTCCGTGTCGAAGACCGTGAGGTGGACCGAGTCGCCGCCGATGGCGTCGAAATCGCGGAGCGTGGCGAGCAGGTTCTCCCGGACCTGGACGTAGTCCTGGGGGACCTCGGGGCTCACGTAGGCCTGGATGAGGACCGGGCGCTCGCGGTCGATCTTCCGCAGCAGCTCGCGGGTGCCCGGGGTGAGCGTGTGGAGCCGCTCCGCGGTGACGTCCACGCGGCAGCCCGAGCGCGTCCCCAGGATCCCGAGGCAGATGCCGACGCCCAGGAGCGAGAACGCGCGGGCGGACTGGTGCAGCCAGACGGTCTCGTTCCGCACGAGGCGCCGGCCCAGGAGGACGAGGTTGAGATACAGCATGAGGGCGGTGAACGAGAGGAAGAAGAACAGGCCGCGCAGGGAGATCACGCCCGAGGTGAAGTCCTTGAACGGCTCCGCCACGCCCGCATTCTCCAGCCACGTCTCGAGGCGGCCGCCGGTGATGGCGCCCGCGTCCCCCAGGAAGACGGGCACGACGCAGAAGAGGGCGCCCAGGATGAAGGCCACCGTCATGCTGGAGGTCAGCAGCGAGGCGACCATGGCCAGCGCCAGGAGCGAGGCCCCCAGGAACCCGTAGCCCAGGTAGGTCCCGAACATGACCCCGAGGTCGGGACTCCCCAGGTACATGAGGACGAGGACGTGGCTCATCGAGAAGCCCAGCGAGACCGAGTAGATGCCCAGCGCCGCGAGGTATTTCCCGAGGACCAGCTCCGCATCCCGCACCGGGAGGGTGAGGAGGAGCTCGTCCGTGCCCTGCTTCCGCTCCTCCGACCAGACGCCCATGGCCACGGCGGGGATGAAGAAGAGGAGGAGCTTGGGGAAGTAGGCGTTCAGGGTGTCGAGGTTGGCGAGGTTGTTGGCGAAGAAGACGTCGCGCCAGAAGGCCATCGCCGCGCTCAGGATGATGAAGACGGCGATGAAGACATAGCCGGTGGGCGAGCTGAAGTACGAGACGAAGTTGCGCCTGAAAATGGCCAGGACGACGTGGGAGCGGATCATCGGATCTGACCCGCAGGCTCGGACGGGTGGGTCAGCTGGTGGAAGACCTCGTCGAGGGGGCCGCGGGCCTGCATCTCCTTGGGCGTCCCGTCGAAGACGATGCGCCCGGCGTGGATGAAGATCACGCGGTCGGCCGTCGCCTCCACCTCCTGGAGGATGTGGGTGGAGAGGAGGATGGTCTTGGTCTTCCCCAGCTCGCGGATGGCCTTGCGCACGTCGCGGATCTGGTTGGGGTCGAGGCCGCTGGTGGGCTCGTCCATGATGAGCACGTCGGGCTCGTGGAGGAGGGCCTGGGCCATGCCGCAGCGCTGGCGGTAGCCCTTGGAGAGCTTGTAGATGGACTTCTCGAGCACCGGCCCCAGGCTGCAGAGGGCGGTCACGGCTTCGATCCGCTCGCGGAGGCGCGCCGGGGCCATCCCGCGGGCCTCGCCGAAGAAGCGCAGCAGCGAGAGCGGCGTCATGTCCTGGTAGAGCGGCCCGTTCTCCGGCAGGTAGCCCAGCCTCCCGGCCGCCTCGAGGCGATGGGTGGAGACGTCGAAGCCGGCGACCCGCGCCGTCCCCCGGGTGGGGGCGAGGAAGCCGGTGAGCAGCCGCATCGTGGTGGTCTTCCCGGCCCCGTTGGGCCCCAGGAAGGCCGCCACCTGTCCGGCGGGCACGCCGAACGTCACGTCGTCGACCGCCGTGAACTCCCCGAACTGCCTGGTGAGATTCTCGGCCTGGATCATCATGGTGGAGTCAGCCATATGTGGGGATTTCAATACCACTTACGGCCAGGGAGTGCAAGTGTTGGGATGCGGCGCGTATAATCTCAGGCCATGAAGACGCTCACCCTCCTGACCCTCCTGATGGCCCCGTGCGGAGTCGCCGCGACCCAGGAAAAATCGCCTGACAAGCCCCTGCAGGGTGACGCGGCGAAGTGCGGCTCGGAGATCCCCTGGACCACCGCCCTCGCCGCGGCGCAGGCGCGCGCGAAGGAGACCGGCCGGCCCATCTGCTGGTGGGTGCCCACGCTGGCGGGCTCGCCCATGGACCGCAAGCTCGTGGTCGAGAAGTACATGCTCGCCGGCCCGTTCATGATGCCGGGCGTCGTGGAGCTCCTGAACGAACGCTTCGTCCCCCTCCGTCTCGCGGGCACCCCCGCCCACGCGAGGGAATACGGGCTCGCGCCTCTCGACTTCATCGAGCCGGGCCTCGTCTTCCTGGACGCGGATCTCAGGGTCATCCACAAGGCCGACCGGATCTCCACGTTTTCCGAGGAGTGGTTCGTCCGTCTCCTGCGCGGCGTCCTCGAGAAAACCGGCATGGGCGTCGAGGCGAAGAGGACCGAGCGGTCCCCTCCGCGGGCGGCGATCGAGGCCGGGAAGCCCGACCCTGAACTTTTCAAAGGGCTCGAAGGGGGAGAGGCCAGGTACTTCCACGGGGTCGCGCTCCACCTCGTGGGGCGCGACGAGGAGGGCCGCGCGGAGTGGCGGAAGATCAAGGACGGCCGCTGGGCGTGGAAGGCCGCGGCCGAGCTCGCGCGCGACGGGCCGTTCGTGCGGGGCTTCGAGGTCTACGAGTCCCTTCCCCCGGAGGCGCCCGCGGGACTCGCCACGGGGACGACCCTGCCGGCGAAAGAGGCCGACATCGGCCGCGCGGTCCGTTTCCTCCTGCAGACCCAGAGGGGCAGCGGCGCGTGGGACGAGTCGCACTACAACTTCGGCGGCGACGACTCGCTGCCCAACGTCTACATGGCCGTGACGGCGCTCTGCGCGCTGGCGCTGCGCGAGCGGGGCGAGCCCGCGACGGTGAAGGACGCGCTCGTCCGGGCCGAGAAGTACATGAAGGACGAGTCGAAGATCGCGTCTGAGGACAGCGACGAGATCGCCTGGGCCTACGCCTACCGGCTCCTCTACTTCGCCCGCTCCGGCGACAAAGCCGTGATGGCCACGCTGGTGCGGAAGCTGGGGGTGCTCCAGCGGCCCACGGGCACCTGGTTCCACGAGTACGACAACCCCTTCGTGACCGCGACGGTGCTCCACGCGCTCGACGAGGCGAAAAAGGCGGGCGCCGAGGTGCCCGAGGCCATGGTCCGGAAGGGGGCGGCAGCGCTCCAGTCCACGCGGGACCGGAAGGGGGTCTTCTCCTACGACTTTCCCGGCCGCGGCGGGGCCGTCCAGGGCGGCGCGGGGAGGATGCCCCTCCTGGAGTTCGCGTTGCACCTGAGCGGCCTCTCGACGAAGGAGGCGCTGGCCGCGTCGCTGGAGACCTCGTTCAAGCACCACCCGCTCCTGGAGCGGGTCAGGAAGTACGACGACCACGCGGACGTGCACCGGAACGGCGGCTTCTTCTTCTGGTACGACCAGCACGGCCGCGCGCTCGCCGCGAAGGCCGCGGGGCTGGACGCGGCGCTCGCGCGCCAGAGGGAGATCGTGCTCTCCATCGCGGAGATCGACGGCTGCTGGGTGGACTCCCACGAGCTCGGCCGCCCCTACGGCACGGCGATGGCGCTGCTGACGCTCAAGCTCTGCGGGAATTGAGCAGGGATTGTGTCATTGAGCCATTGCAGATTGAATCATTGACTCGTTCCCCCTACCCCCCGGGGGGGGGCCGCAATACCCAATGAAGCCCTCAGGACAGATGCTCAGCCATGGAAGATAAAAAGCGCCTGATGTTCTACGCCGATGGCGTCACCGACCTTCGGCTTGGAGACCGCGTCGAGATCCGAAGATTTCTTCGGAAGCCGCTGAAAGGGGTAGTCTGCTATGTTCCTGGGCAGTGTAAGCCAAACAGAGACATGCAAGGTGAGGGGTTGGAAGATTGGGGGGTATCCTTGGAGGACGGGAGTATTATCGCGTGGGTTTTCCTTCCCGAGAAAACCGTCAAACCATCAATCAAGTTGATCAGTCGAGGGGACGTCGGCGACCGATTACTCAAGCCGGATGTTCCCCTGGGCTGATTTCAATACACTTGAAGTTGGCGCCTGGAGGAATCCCTACCTCGGAGGCTCGACGCTCCACTTCTTGATCTCGAGCACCTTGCAGCTGGCGAGCTTCTGGCGGGCCACCATCTTCAGGGCCGAGCGGGTGAGGTCGTCGAGCGACGGGTCGAGGATCACGAGATGGTGCCCGTCCTTCTCGAAGGCCTGGGCGGCCGTCTCCCACGTGTACACCTGGAGCCCCTGCGGGTCGTCCACCATACGCTCGCAGAGGTTCTTGATGAAATTCGCGCGCGGCAGGCTGTAGGCGACGATGCCGATGCGCGAGCCCCCCATCGCGGCGAGGGCCTTCTTGAGCCCCTTGAGGAAGCCGCCGCCCGGCGTGTGGGGGCGCTGCGGACGCCTCGTGGCCTTCGTGTCCGCCATCCTGACAGGATTGTACCCGCCCCCCGGGCGGCTGGCGGGAAAATTCCCCCTATCCCTTCTCCACCGCATAGGCCGCCATGCGGTCCTCCGATTCCTTCCGGAGCCGGAGCTTGAGGCCCAGAAACTTCCCCCCGTTGGCCTGGACGAGCGGGTCCAGCCCCTCCGAGATGGACTTCGAGGAGATGTACAGCATCTGCTTTCCGGTGGGTCCCGTCACGTCCACCACCGGCGCGTACCCGCGGAAGCCCATGACGACGTAGGGCTCGGAGACCACCTCCACGGAGACCCAGTCGACCCCGACCTTCAGGTTCGACCGCTGCTGTTCGGCCATCCCTACTTCCCTTCCTTGTACACGACATCGATCGCCAGGGCGGCGGCCAGGAGCAGGGTGGCGGCCGTCCGGTTCCCCTGGAGCGAGTCCGACAACGACACGGCGTACGTGTCCGCGCTCGTGAAGAGCTCCTTGCCCAGCCCCGCCCACTTCTGGTCCACCGACCCGAGCTCCACCCCGTCGGGGCCCAGGAACTTGAACTGCCGCCCCGTCCACTTGCCCTTCACCTCGGCCACCTGCTGGTCCTTCGTGTCGTAGACCATGAAGCCCCCGCCGATGGACAGGATCTTGCTCTTGAAGTAGCCGATGGGGTTCCCCCCCGCATCGAAGACCGAGACCTTGGATCGGAAGATCGTCACCGGCCGCTTGATCTCGAAGAGGACCGGCCCGTTCTCGTCGCCCTGGGTCACGGTCACCCGGGTGGGAAGCATCTGCTTGTTCACCAGCAGGCGGAGGACCTTGAGGAATCCGGAGATGTTCTCCCGCGCCAGGGCCACCTTCTGCTGGGTCTTCGCGTCGAAGATGTCGTAGACGTCCGTGAGCTTGAGCAGCCCCACGTGTTCCTTGACGACGAACTGGGTCAGGTCCAGCGGCGATGGATCGCTCATGCCCGGGTCCTCCCTCGATCGAAACCCCCATCCTATTCCGCCGCCGCCGCGGGCGTCGACAAATTCTCGCAATCGCCCCGGCCCCCTCCTATAATCCACCCCCTCAATTCCCATGGATTACTTCAGCTATCTCCGCGGCGACCTCATGGCCGAGGACGTCCCCGTGCGCGACCTGGCCGAGCGCCACGGCACGCCCCTCTACGTCTACTCCGCGCGCACCGTGCTGGAGCACTACCGCAAGCTGCGCGACGCCTTCGCCGGCGCCGCCGAGCTGGCGCACCCGCCCCTCATCTGCTACTCGATCAAGGCCAACTCCAACCTGTCGATCCTCAAGCTGATGAAGGACGAGGGCTCGGGCTTCGACGTGGTCTCCGGCGGCGAACTCCACCGCGCCCTCAAGGTGGGGGCCGACCCGAAGAAGTGCGTCTTCGCCGGCGTGGGCAAGACGGACGAGGAGATCTCCTACGCCCTGGACAAGGGCATCCTCCTCTTCAACGTGGAGAGCGAGGAGGAGCTGGCCAACATCGACCGGCTCTCCGGGAAGCTCGGGAAGCGCGCCCAGGTGGCCCTCCGCGTCAACCCCGACGTCGACCCGCAGACCCACACCTACATCTCCACGGGCAAGAAGGAGAGCAAGTTCGGGGTGGACCTCAAGCGGGCCCTCCGGATCATCGCGGGGGCGAAGGATCTCAAGTCTGCGGTCCTCTCCGGCCTTCACGTCCACATCGGAAGCCAGATCACCAAGGTGGAGCCCTACGTCGAGACCATGAACCGCATCGCCGGCTTCCTCCCGGAATGTCGCAAGGCGGGGGCGACGATCGAGTGGCTCGACATCGGCGGCGGCTTCGGGATCTGGTACAAGGACAAGCTGGCCCGCCCCGCGAAGGAGATCGCCGAGGCCATTCTGCCGGCCCTCGCGAAGACGGGTTGCCGCATCCTCCTCGAGCCCGGCCGCTTCATCGTGGGGAACGCCGGGATCCTCGTCACCCGGGTGCTCTACATCAAGGAGTCCGGGGAGAAGAAATTCGTGATTTGCGACGCGGGAATGA
>JAHFOZ010000084.1:6455-14080 GCA_023261405.1 Planctomycetota bacterium | reverse complement strand
CCAGGTCTTCAGGAAGACGAGGAGGTCGGCCATGTCCTCGACCGTGATGTTCTTCTCCAGCCCCTCGGGCATGAGCGACAGCCCGCTCGATTTCATCTCCTCGATGTCCTGCCGCAACACCACGTCCTGCTGGTTCTCGCCCCGGGTGAGGGTGATGGAGGACTCGGTCTGGACCGAGACGAACCCCGTGAGGACATTTCCGCTCTTCGTCTTCACGATGTAGTTCACGTAGTTCGCGTCGATGGCGGCGCTCGGGTCGAGGATGCTCTGCAGCAGCACCTCGGGCGTCTTGCCCAGCGTGTCGGAGATGTCGGGGCCCACATTCGTCCCGAGGTCGGCCACGCGGTGGCAGGAGGCGCAGGTCTTCTGGAAGACCGCCTTCCCGCGCGGGGCATCGCCCTTGAGCGAGAGGGCCTTCTTGTACTGGTCCACGACCGTTTTCCGCTCGCCGGCTCCTCCCTGCTGGATGAGCTTCCTCGCCCGGTCGCGGATCTCGGGCTGGGCGTGTCCTGTCAGACGCGAGGCGATCGCGGAGAGCTCTCCGGGTGCGATGCGTCCCGCCTCGACCTCCGAAAGCAGGTTCTGGATCCGCTCGGGGCGGCGTGAGAGGGCCTCGAGGATCTCGCGCTTGAGCGCCGGCATCGCCGTCTTCCATGGCTTGAGGAGGACCTCCGCGACTTCGGGCGCCTTGTGGGCTGAGAGCGCCGCCACCGCCGCGATTCGGATCTCCTGACGGGGGTCCTCCAGGAAGAGGCGGGCCAGCGGGGCCTGCGCCGCGGCCCACGGGAGATGGATGAGAAGCCGGATCGCGTCCTGTCGCTCCCCGGCATCCCTCGCGCGGTCCTCGGCGATCGCGGCCGCCTGCGCGAGGAGTTTTCCGGCAGTCTGCCGCGCTTCCGGCTTCGATTCGAGGAACGCTCCCAGCTGGGCGTTCCGCCGCGAGAGACCGTCGGCGATCCCGTTGAGGATCGCCATCTGGGCGCGGGCGTCCCGCGCGGCTGCGCCCGCGAGCAGGGCGGAGATCTCTTCGGCGTCCTGCCGGGCGCCGGCGATGGCGGCGAGTTCCCGGAGGAGCGTCCAGTCCTTCACGAGTTCTGCCAGGGTCCCCGACCGCTTCGCCACGGCGCTCTCCACGGCGAGGCGGGTCCAGGAATCATTCGCGCCGGCCTCGCCGATCTTCGCGAGCGCCGGGAGCGTGCGAGCATCCTCCCAGGCCCCGAGGGCGAGCGCCGCCTGGAAGCGGACCCGGCCGTCCGGGTCGCCTGAGAGGGCCAGGAGCTTCTCCTGGATCGGTGCCGATGAGAGTGCCCAGGTCTCCGCGAGCCGCGCGGCCGTCTCGCGGACGCGCGGGTTGAGGTCTGCCAGCAGGGGGAGAACATCGTCCGCGGCGAGCGCCTGCAGTCCCTCGAGGAGGGAGAGCGCGTGGGCCCGCGCGAAGGGTTCTGCAGCGGCGAGGGCCGCGCGGATCGGCGCGACACACGCGGGATCCTGCCGCTCGAGGAGCAGGCGGTGGGCCGTCATGCGCGGCCAGCGGTGCGGGCTTCCGAGCAGCCTCACGAGATCCTCGACGGAGGCCTTGCCGAACTGCGGCACTTTCCAGGCGGTGGCGCCCTTCGGGGGAATGATACGCCAGATCCTGCCGAGGTCCTTGCGCCCCTCGAAGTCGTAGCGGTGGCGCAGTTCCTGAGGGACCCAGTCCGGGTGCTCGACCTCGGAGCGGTAGAAGTCCGCCACGTAGAGCGAGCCGTCCGGCCCGTGGGCCAGGAAGACCGGCCGGAACCATGGGTCGCGCGATGCGAGGAACTCCACGCCGTCGCGGGGAGGCTTGCCCGTGAACGTCGCGCCCGAGGGCGTGAGGACTTCCTGGTGGACGAGGTTCCCCGTGGGCTCGCAGGTGAAGGAACTGTCGCCCCAGAGCTGGATGCTGCATGAGGCGGTGAAGGTGCCGCTGTGGCTGGAGGCGAGGGTGCGGTGGCGCGTGAGGGGAAAGACCCTGGCGGCGCCGCCCAGGCCCTGGTTGTCCCCGCGCGGGGAAGGGGGCGCGAGGAAGGGATTGCGGCCGAAGTAACGGCTGGGCATCGGCAGGTGCACGAGGTGGTTCCGGTTCGTGCAGACGAAGCGGCGGCCCCAGTCGTCGAACGCCAGGCCGAACTGCCCGAATCCCTCGACCGTCTCCTGCCGGCCGCGGAGGGGGCTGAAGCGGAAGTCGACGCCGTTGAGGTCGAGCACGTCCGCGCTGCCCGGCTTGCGGACCTTTCCGCCCCGCGCCCCGTTGCAGACGTAGATCCAGTTGTCGATCCCCAGATTGGGGTGGCTCATGCGCTGCTGCGGGTTGAGGGGGGCGAATCCCTCGAAGAGCACTTCGCGCGCATCGGCCTTCCCGTCCCCGTCCGTGTCTTTCAAGTAGAGGATCTCGCCCTGAGCGGTGGCGATCACGCCGCCCTTCCACGGGAGCACGCCGTTCCCGAGGAGCAGGCGGGTGGCGAAGACCGAGGACTTCTCGTAGCGGCCGTCGCCGTCGGCGTCCTCGAGGAGCTTGATCCTCCCGAGCGGCGGCTGGCCCTTCACAGGGTTGGGGTAGTCGATCATTTCGACCACGTAGAGGCGCCCGTCCTCGTCGAAAGCCAGGGCCACGGGGCTCTGGATCTCCGGGTCGGAGGCCACGAGCTCGATGCGGTACCCCGGCTCGAGGACGAAGTGCTTCGCCTCCTCCGCGGGGGCGAGGGGGCTCTTCACCTCATCCTGGGCGCCCAGCGCGATGAGGAGCACGATGGCATAAGCGGTCATGCGGTGTCGTCCTTGTATTGACCCAATGGGTATACGCCGCGCGTCACTTCGGCGCGGGCGCGACTCGCTGCAGCGCGCGGAGGGCCCCCTCGACGAGCCGCTGGCCGGCCTCGGGGACGAGCTTGCTGCTCCGCGCGGTGCGGGGCTCGTAGCCGCCGCCCACGAAGGCTTGGGCCGTGGGCACGTACCCGATGTACTCGTTCGAGAGTTGCGAGACCCAGGTGAACGCGTGGGGCGAGGCGGCCTTGATGCGGAGCCCGTGCTCGCAGAAGTACTCGGCGCCGTTCGTGGCGATCCCGAGGGGGCCGATGCGGATTCCCTGGACCTCGCATGGCAGGACCGGCGTGCGGGCGCGCTCCTCGGCGACGAGCCTGCGCTCCTTCTCGTACACGTCGTCGGGCCCGCTCCCGAGACCGAAGGCCGGTTTCTCGGCGACCGGATCCGGGTCGGGACGGATGGCGATCGGCACGGTCTCGACCGCCGCGGCGGTGGCCGACTGTTTCTGCCACGCCATGCGGCCGACCGTGCGCCACGCCTCGGCCGCGAGTTTCTGCCCCATCATGTCGGCGTGGTCGGGGCCGAATTCCTTTGCGGTGGAGCGGTTGTCCACCTGGGTGATGTCTCCCGAAGGACCGCCCAGGAAACCCACGGGCGCGTCGGCCCCGATCTTCGCCTTGAGGTGCTTGCGGAGGGCGGCCACGTAATCGGCCGAGAACTCGTTTCCTCCGACCACGGTGCAGTGGCAGGCGAAATTGACGAAGGCGCCGATCAGCGCGCCCCCGGGCTTGCGGAAGGCGAGGACGCCGACGTCGGGATCCACTGGTCCCGAGGGCCGGACGATCTGGTCGTGGAACTTCGTGCCCGGCTTCCCCGGGTGGGTGATCTCGCGGCCGTCCCTCATGAGGAAGCGTCGGTTGAAGGCGATGGTGTCCTCCTTGCCGGTGCCCACGCCGAGCTCGACGGGCTGGAGCGATTTCCAGGCGGATTCGACCGCGGCGGCGACGGCCCTCGCAACCTGCTCCTGGTACTCGGGATCGGCCTCGTTGCCGAGGCAGCCGACGAGAGGGCCACCCGAGTGGGTGTGGCTCGCGCCCACGAGGACGTTGGCGCCGGGGATTCCGGTGGCCTTTTCGATCCGCTCGCGCGCGGCCTTCACAGTCTCCTTGCCCACGAAGAGGGAATCGATGCCGACCAGCGCGACCGGCGTCGCTCCGTCCGTGACGACGCACGCCACGGCGAGGAGCGGGTCGCGGACGCCCTTGCTGGGGTTCGGGCGGAAGCCGCCCGGGATGGAAGCGCCGATCTTCGGCGTGATGTCCTCGGTGGCGAAGCCGGCCTTGATATCGCCGCCGGCCTGGACCAGCCCTTCGACTCCGCTCAGGGCAAGCAGGAAGTGGGCGAGGATGTTCATGCGAGAAACCTCCGGAAGAGATTCTGGGTCATGCGCTGGACGCGCGGGTCGGGGCCCGAGGGAGTGCCGCCGTGGGCGGAAGGCCCCTGGAAGCCGGGGGGCTTGCTGAGACCGAGCGACCACCAGATCGTGGCCGCGTTGAAGACGTGGCCGCCCGAAGGGTTCCGGTGCATCGTGGCGGTGTACTCCACGTTCTGCGGCTTCCCTCCGCTGAAGACCGGCCCTTGGGCCAGGACTTCCAGGCCGGGAAGCCCGGCCGGGAGGCCGTGGTGCTCCCATCCCACGAGGCCGGGGATCGCATCGCCGTCCTTCATCCCGGTCCCTTCGAAGAGCCAGTGCTTTTCGCGCGTGCAGGTCCAGTCGGCGGTCCCGTTGTAGGGGAAGGTGGACCTCGCCCCCATGAGGAGCGCCGGGTTCGGGCCGTGCTTTATCCACCGGTCGCCGTGCTTCCGGATCTCGTGCTCGAAGGGGCCGAATTTCCCCACGCGTTCGATCGTGCGGCCGCGGATGTCGATCACGCCATCGACCGCGTTCCCGCTGAAGAAGGCCCCGTGGACACCGCCCTCGAGCGCGGCACGGGCGTTCTTGAACATGTCGAGCGACCAGTACTCGTCGTGCGCCACCGAGAGGAACGCCTTCGCGCGTCGCAGCCCGGCGGCGTCGGCGTGCGTGTCGAGGTTGGAGATGTAGGAGACGTCATAGCCCTCTTTCTCCATCCAGAAGGCGAGCGGGAACTCCCAGAGGAGGTACTCGCCGGAACCCTGGGAGAGCGGGGCGTCGAAGATCTGGCGGTACTTCCCGTAGGGGCGGTCGAAGCTGACGGCGACTCCCGGGCCGGTCCACCAGTTGTGCGGCGGCGTGCCGTCGTCGTAGAGCGACCACAGGTCGGGCCAGCGGTTGTAGGCGGCCCAGGTCGTGTCGCTGCACTGGAAGAGGAAGTCGCAGGGCCGGTCGTCCCGCACGATGAAGATGATGTAGCTCTGGACCTTGACCTGTTCTTCCGTCAGCTTCCCGAGGTAGGCCCCGCTGGGCCAGTCGGTGGGGATCGTGAGTTTCTCCGCCGTCTCCCAGCGGCACTCGCGGACGCGGACGGGCCCGACCTCGGGATCGGGTTGGACGCGACCCTTGAAGGGGCCGAGCCGCGCGACGTGCCTCCCGCCTTTCCCGCCGTAGTAACCCAGACGGTAGAGGTCGATGACGAATGGGGACGGCGGATTGGTGCTGACCCTGATCTCGATCGATTCCACCGGGCGGACGCTGGTCTTGGAGCAGAATCCTTCGATGGCGGGCTGGCGGATCGCCCCCTTCGGGGTCGGGGGCCCCGTGAGGATCCAGCCGGTCGTGCCGGGCTTCGCATTCTCTTCCCTGATAAGGTCTGAACGCGCTGGGATGGATCGGCACCCGAAGGCCGCGGCGGCGCCGGCGGCCGCGACGCCCTTGAGGAGGTCTCTCCGGCGGATCACGGCTTCAGCTCCCGAAGCAGCCTGACGGCGGCCTCCACGAGCAGTTCCCCTCCGCCCGGCTTGAGGGTGGAGTTCGTGACCTCGTAGCCGCCCCCTGCGAATTGCTCCTTCGTGGGGATGTAGATCACGTCGTCGACGTTCGCGAGCTCGACGACGAACGTGTTCTTGAACGGGGACGCCTTCTTGATGGCAAGACCCAGGTCCACGAAGACCTCGCCGGGCAGGGTGACGATCGCGGTGTCGGCCCCCAGGCGGATCACGTGGACCTCAAGGGGGAGAGTGAGGGGGTCGTCGAACTTGAACGTAAGGGTCGAGAGCTTTTTCGCCACTTGCGGCACCGTAGTATTCTTGAAAGAGTCGAGGGCTTCAACCGCCATGATCTTGTAGGCCTTCACCTCGTCGAGGAAGGGGATCTTCTTGCCCGCCCGGTCCTGCTCGATGATTCCCTTCGCCCATTCGACCTCGTCCTTGCTGAACACCTGGAGCGGCGCGTCGACGACGGCTCGCCGGACGGCGAGGGAAGGGGAGGCGACGTCGGCGAGAAGCGGGATCGCGGCCTTGACCGAGGCGGCGAGCGCCTGGCCGATGAAGTCCGTCTTGTTGCGCTGGTCCGAGCGCGGATCGACGTGGTTGATGTCCCCGCAGCAGCCGTTCCCGAAGATCGAGACGAACTCCTTTCCGAAGTCCGAGCGCAGCGATTCCTCGAGGTCGCAGGGATAGTCGGCGCTGTACTTTGTCCCGCTAAGCGTGTCGAGATGGAGCGCGAAGTTGGTGAGGGAGGCCACGGCCTTCCCGGCGCCGTCGCGGAGGAGCAGGACGTTCACGGCGGGGTCGATCGGACCCGCGGCGCGCACGACGTTCGGGTCCTTGAAGTTCGCCCAGGTCTTGATCAATCCGTCCTTCATGACGAAGCGGCGGTTGAAGGAGATCTCCGAGGCCTGGGTCCCGATGCCGGCCTGGAGCCGGAGGGGCGCAGCCTTCGCGTCGGCGTCGATCGCCGCCTGCGCGATCGCGTCGATGAGCCTTCCGATGTAGGCCCCGCGTTCGCCGGGGGTGGGAGTGCCGGCAAGGTGGGCCTTAAGGTCCCTGTCGTAGTCGGGGCCGGTGTGCGTGTGGGTTGCGGCCACCACGATGTTCGCCGCCGGGATGCCGGTCCTTAGCGCCGCGCGCCTTCGAGTCTCGTTCGAGAGGGCGGCCGAGACGCCGCAGACGTCGCAGACCACGAGGGCCGCGCGTTCGCCGCCCTGCCGGAAGACGAAGGCCTTCGCGTGGAGCCGGTCTCGGATTCCCGTGTTGAGCCGCTCGTGGTAGTAGCCGCTCATGGGGTAGTCGGCGGGCGGCGTGATGTCGGTCACCCCAACGCCGACCCGAAGGGCTTCGGGCGCCGACTGCGGGGCTGACGCACAGGCCCCGAGGAGCAGCACCGACAAGCACAGGGCCTTCATGAACGCTCCTTGCTAGTTTCCGTGGATGACTCGAAACCTCGCCGGCGATCCCGGAACCTCTCCCAAGGTGATCTTCAGTCCCGGCGCCTTGAAGGCCTGCACATCGACCACGACGCTGAGTTTCTGGCGCCCCGGCCGAAGGAGGACCCCGGGATCCAATCCGAACCCGGGGGTGACGCCTTCCATCGGATCCAGGGTGATCTTCGCCAGTCCCGACGTGGTCGCCTCGACTTCGAATTCCAGGACGGCGAAGCGACCGGTCCCGAGCTCCGAGCGGGGCAGCGTGCCGGAGACCTCGCTGGTCGCGGGCGCCCATTCGAGCGGCGGGGTGGCTGGCCGTTCGCCGAGTCCGCGGGCCACGCGCCAGCGCCGCACGATCGGGAGGTCGGGAACCGCATAGGGCCCGGGGCGTCCGAGCTCGGAGAGGAATCGCAGGAGATCGACGAACTCGGCGCGCGTGAGGAGATCGGGCAGGCCGGAGGGCATGATCGAGCCGGTCTCCTTCTTCGCCTCGATGGG
>JAHFOZ010000084.1:0-6445 GCA_023261405.1 Planctomycetota bacterium | reverse complement strand
GAGGGGGATGGCGATGTCCCCGCGGACGGCGTCGCGGAGGACGAGCTCGCGCTCCGTCTGTCGAACGCGGACGCCGCTCACGATCTCGCCGGCCTTCGTCGCGACGAGCATCGCCGTGTAGCCCTCCTTGATCATCTTGTTCGGGAGGAGGAGCGACTCGGCCAGGTAATCCACCGGGAAGCTGGACCCGACGCCGGCGAGGTCGGGACCCACCTGACCTCCCGCGCCGCCGATCGAATGGCAGGAAAGGCAGCTCAGGTCGGCACGGCGGAAGACCTGCTCGCCGCGGGCCGGGTCACCCTTCTCGCGCACTTCGGCAAGGAGCGCGGCCAGCTCCGCGGGCTTCAGATCCCGGGCCATCGTGGAGACCGAGGCGGCCGCGCGGAGGACGCCCGCCAGCGCCGGCTCCTCACGCCCTGCAGCGAAGAGGAAGCGGAGGCCCATCTTGGCGTGGTCCTGGGGAACGCCTTTCTCACGGAGCGCCGCGGCGAGCGCGTCGGCACCTCCCTTTCGCGACAGGAACGGGCTCAGCAGGGCGGTGGCCTCCGGAGGTCCGGAGATCCAGAGTTCGGCCGCCGTCTTCGCGGCAACGGGGAGGTCGAAGGCGGCCAGGCCCGGGAGTGCGGCGATGCGGGACTCCCGCGGGCTTTCGGGTGCCGTGAGACGACGAAACAAGTCGATGCTCGGTCCGCCCAGGTCGATCAAGGCGTCCACCGCCGCGCGTTCGCGGCGGACGCGTTCAGCGATCCGCTCCCGGAGGGATTCCAGCTTCAGGGCGCCCGCGAGACGCAGGGCCTCCGGGGAGCGGTCCAGGAGACGCGCGATCCGCTCGGGTGTGACGTCGGGCCGGACGTTGCGCTCCCGCGCCGCGCGGACCAGGGCCGCGAGGACCGGCGGGCTGAGGTCCGCGTCTGGACGGTCGAGGACTGCGGCGGCTTCGGCGGGGCCGCCGAGGCCGGCGATGAGGACCAGGACGGCCTCGAGCCCTTCCGGGGCGATGCGCCCGGACTTCAGGAGGGCGAGGAGCGGCTTCAAGGCGCTCCGGGCCTCGACGGCCTGCAGCGCGAACGAGAAATGCGATTCACGCCCGGCGATCGCGAGCGTCCCGTCCTCGAGCGCGGGCAGCCATTCGCCCTGCCGGGCCTGCGCGGCGAGGCGGAGCGCGAAGTCCAGGTGGCGGTCCATGGGGCGGTCGAGGGCGCGGAGGGCGATCTCGATTGAGCGGGCGCCGGGGATGCGGCCCAGGGCCGCGACAGCCTCGAGCCGGACACGCGGATGCTCGTCGACGACGCGTTCGGCGAGAAGCTGCAGGTCGGCCTGCCCATCGCTCAGGACGCGGACGGCCGCGGCGCGGGCGCGGGGGTCCTTCGCACGGAGGAGTTCCTTGAGGAGGTCGGGCTCGCGGTTTTCAAGCGTCTGGTGCATCCAGAGGGCCTCCAGGCGGTGATGCTCCGCCTGGGGGTCGGCCGGGTCGAGCGCCTTCGTCCACGCGCGGAGGAGGGGGAGGACTTCCCTGGGGTCCCGCTCGGCCATCGCTCGGCGTGCCATGTGGCGATCGTGATCGAAAGGCGACTTGAGGAGGTCGAGGAGCGCGGTCACGGGCGAGCCCGCTACGCGCGCGGGCTTGAGGAGGGGGCTGCCCTTCGCCGTGATCTTCCAGACCCGTCCATGACTGTGGCCGCGGCGCGGATCGCGGAAGTTGTAGGTCATCTGGCCGACGATGAGGTTGTAGAAGTCGAGGACGTAGATCGCGCCGTCGGGGCCCATGGAGATGTCCACGGGGCGGAAGCAGTCCTCCTTCGACTGGAGGATGGGCGGCTGGACTTCGGTCATCGAGAACCCGCTCCCGTCGTCCTGGACCCGGTAGAGGGAGACTGACTTCTTGGTGACGTTGTTGACGAGGAGGTGGCCGCGCATCCATTCCGGGAGGTGGCCGCCGCTCGCAAAGGCGATCCCGCAGGAGACGCGCGGCGTGGGCATGCGCGGGTAGCCGGCGGGTGAGGCCGCCTCGTTGATGCCGGGGGCGAGCATGAAGTGGTTGCCGCTCGAGGCGTCGCTCAGGATGTCCTGTCCCCAGCGGTCGAAGGCGTGACCCCACATGTTGACGAACTCGCGCGAGCGGACGTAGGGGCGGAGGTCCGCGGAGCGCGGGCGGAGCTCGAAGACCACCGGCACCGCGTCCACGCGGAGCGGGCCGCGAGGCGTCTCGATCTGGCTGTGGAGGAAGATGCCGGACTGGAAGTAGAGGCGGCCGTTGGGGCCCCAGACGAACGAGTTGATGGCGTGGTGGTTGTCTTCCGTGCCGAAGCCCGAGAAGAGGACGCGCCGGAGGTCGGCCTTGCCGTCGCCGTCGGTGTCCTTGAGGAAGAGGAGGTCGGGCTGGCTGGCCACGTACGCGCCGCCGTCGCCCAGTTCGATCCCGGTGGGGACGAGAAGGTCGTCCGCAAAGACGGTGCGCTTGTCGGCGCGACCATCGCCGTCCGTGTCCTCGAGGATGATGACCGTGTCGGAGGGGCGCTTCCCGGCTTCGAGCTGGGGGAAGGTCTGGGCGCAGGCGACCCAGATGCGCCCGCGGTCGTCGAAGACCATCTGCACGGGATTCGCGATCATGGGCTCGGAGGCGACGAGGGTGACCTCAAAACGCTCGTCCACGACGAAGGCCTTGCGCTCGGCGTCCGGGCTCAAGTACTGGGCTTGAGGCATGAGAGCCAGGGCGAGCGCAGCGAGCACGGTCATGGCTGTTTCGAGAGCTCCCAGGTCTCCGCGACGGGGCGGACGAGCGCGTGGATTTCCTTCTCCCGCTCCTCGACGAGCGATTCGACGAGGCGGAACTCGCTGGCAAACTGGGGATTGCCGACGTTGGCGCCCTGGGCGCGGGAGCGGGTGCCGTAGATGTACTCCGCGTTCTGGGGGCGCCAGCGGTGGAAGTAAAGCTCGTTCTTCTGGACGATGGCGCGACGGAGTTCCTCCGTGGGGCCGGAGGAGACGTCGACCCCCATCGCCCACTCCTCGGCGGAGCCGGAGGCGAAGCTCACGCCCCCGGCCTTGAGGACCCAGCGGCCCGGGGAGAGGCCGGTGACCTTGAGCGGCCGGTCCTCCATCGAGATGGTCTTTTTCGTGACCTTGAAGCGGAGGGTCGTCCCGTCGAAGTGCGGTTCGTCGACCGCGGCGCCCCCGGCAGGGGAGACCTTGCCCGAGGCGTCGATCTGGAGCTTCCACAAGGGCAGGAGGCCGAGCGCCCCCTCGATCGCGCGGGCGGCGCGCGCGTAGCCGTGGGCGTTCAGGTGAATGCCGTTTTCGGTGAGGGGGAAGGGCCAGTCCTTGAGGCTTTCGAAGAGGTCCACGAAGGCGAGTTTCCGGCGGGCCGCCGCGGAGCGGAGGGCTTCGACGTAGAGCTTGAGCGCCCGGTTGTGATCGGCGGGGTCGGCGAAGGGGGGGGCGAGCGCCTCGTGGCGGATGGGGGAGAGGAGGACGACGCGCGCCTTTGTCGGGGCCAACCGATCGAGGAAGGCATCGAGGGCCCTGGCGAAGGCGTCGATCCCCGCCTCACCCGCGTGGGATTCGTTCATGCCGAACGCGGCGAAGACCACCGTGGGGCGCGTCTGTTCGAGCCAAGTCTCGAGGGGGGGGAACCCGCTCGGGCGGAGCTGGACATCCACGGAGTCGCCCGACCAGCCGAGGTTGCGGAACGAGATCCTCCGGCCGGGGAAGCGGCGGGTCAGGGCCGTCTCGATGCAGCCGTTCAGCGCCTCGCGCTCCGCGAAGGTGTTGCCGAGGAAGACGACGCGGTCGCCGTCGGCCAGCTCGAAAGCAGGGACGGGATCCTGAGCGGGGAGGCTCATCGCGAACGCGCAGAGGATCCAGTCGATTCTCATATCCGATCTACAGCCCCCGGACGGCTTCGCGGACCGCCAGGAGCCCCGCCCCGAGCGCGGACGCCGACGGCCCGAGCGTCGAGCGCTCGATCGAGAGGCGTTTCATGGTGCTGCCGAGCGCGTGCTCCTGGACGGCCGCGCGCAGGGGATTGAGCACGAGGTCGCCGGCCTCGAAGAAGCGACCGTTGAGCACGAGGAGTTCGGGGTTGAAAAGGTTGAGGGCCGTGGCCAGCCCCATCCCGAGCGTCCGGGCGGCGCGGCCGAGCAGGCGGGAACAGAAGGAGTCCCCTCCCTGGGCGCGGCGGAAGACGTCGCCATAGACGACGCGGCGGGGATCGGGGAAGAGCCCGCGGGCCGCCTCGCTCTCACGGAGTTCCTCGAGGACGGCGGAGACGGTGGCGCGCGTCTCGAGGCAACCGGTGGCGCCGCAATAGCAGACGGGACCGCCGGGATCGATGGGGATGTGCCCCAGCTCCCCGGCGTTCCCCGAGGCCCCCTCCACGACGCCCCCGTTCACGATCGCGCCCATCGCGACGTTCTCGGCGACCTCCACGCAGACGAGGTTACGGGGTTCGCGCCCGGGGCGGCGCGCCTGCTCCGCCAGGGCCATGGCCGGGGCATATCCGATGAGCGAGGCCGGGACGCGCGTCCACTCCTCGAAGAGCCGTCGCACCGGGACGTTCTTCCACTCGGGGATGCGCGGGTACATCACCGAGGTCCCGCTCTCGGGGTCCCACTGGCCGGGGAGGGCGAGGCCGACCCCTGCCAGGCGCACGCCGCGGCGATGGAGGGAAACCGCGCGCTTCACGGGGCCCAGGAGGCCGTCGACGCCCCGATTCCAGGCGATCGGGACCTCCCCCTGCCGGATGAGGTCTCCGCGGAGGTCGAGGACCATGATCCGGGCCAGGGGGTAGAGGAGGCTGATCCCCAGGACGGCGCCCGAGGCGCCGTTGATTTCGAGGCCCGCAGACGGACGTCCCGGCGCGGCCCCCGGTCGGCGGACTTCGCGGAGCACCTTTCCGCGGACGAGTTCCCGGGTGATCCGGGAAACCGTGGCCGCGGAGAGGCCGGTTTCGCGGGCCAGTTCCAGGCGGGAGCGCCCGCGGCCGGGCCGGAACTGGGAGAGGATGCGCGACCGGTGGCGCGAGCGCCCGCGACCGTTACTTATTTTCATTTGCAACTAATAATACGCTTGACTCGTATAGGAGGGGGTATTAAATTGCACGTGCAATCATTGTTCCCGACGAGGAGAACGCCATGGGCGAACTGAGGGTGGGCGTGGTGGGCCTGGGCTGGGTGGCCGGGGCGCACATCGAGACGTTCAAGTCGGTGAAGGGAGCGAGGGTCACCGCGGTGTGCTCCCGGCGCCCGCAGGATCCGGCGGCGCTCGAGAAGAAGTACGGGATCCCGCTGAAGGCGTACGCCGACTACGGGAAGATGCTCCGGGACCCGGAGATCGACGTGATCGACATCTGCACGCCCCACCCGTTCCACGCGAAGCAGGCGATCGCGGCGGCGCGGGCGGGGAAGCACCTCGTGATCGAGAAGCCGATCTGCCTCACCTGGAAGGACGCCCAGGCGGTGAACGTGGCGATCAAGAAGGCGAGGGTCCAGGCCTGCGTCTGCTTCGAGGTCCGCTTCAGCGCCCACTTCCTGCTCACGAAGTCCGTGATCGACGAGGGCCTGCTGGGCGAGCTGCACTACGGCGAGGTGGATTACTACCACGGCATCGGCCCCTGGTACGGCCAGTTCTCGTGGAACGTGAAGAAGGCGATGGGCGGCTCCAGCCTGCTGACGGCGGGCTGCCACGCGCTCGACGCGCTGCTCCTGTGCATGCAGGAGCAGGTGGTGGAGGTGACGAGCTACTCGACGCGGACGAAGAGCAGGATCTTCAAGCCGTACGAGTACGACACGACCTCGGTGACGCTTCTCAAGTTCCGCAACGGGAAGCTCGGCAAGGTGGCCTCGGTGACGGACTGCCTCCAGCCCTACTACTTCCACACGCACCTCGTGGGGAGCGAGGGAAGCATGCTCGACAACAAGATCTACTCCCACAAGCTCAAGGGGATGTACAAGGGCAAGTGGAGCACGCTCGAGACGCACCTCATCGACTCGGGCGACGTGAAGGACCATCCGTACCTGCCGCAGTTCCAGGCGTTCACGGACGCCACCCGGGCGGGGAAGAAGATGCCGCTCACGGATTTCGACACGGCGCTCGAGAGCCACCGCGTGGCCTTCGCCGCGGACCTCTCGGCCGCGAAGGGCCGCCCGGTGAAGATGTCGGAGTTGTCCTGAGCGAGTCCCGTCCCGATCGTGAGCGCGAAATGAACCACAAAGACACCAAGACACAAGGAGACCGCTTCGAGGAGGCGTTTCCTCGACGTTCTTGGTGTCTTGGTGCCTTGGTGGTGAAAGAGACGCACGCGGTCCTGGCTGGGCTGAGTTAGTGGGACCCGTCGTGCTCGCCGTCATGGCCCATCCGGACGACATCGAGATCACCTGCGCCGGCACACTCGTGCTCCTGAAGCGCGCGGGCTGGCGGGCCCACATGGCCACGATGACCGCCGGGG